>CAMBWJ010000242.1 GCA_945871545.1 uncultured Clostridia bacterium
CTGCCCAGCGGCGACGGCGCGAGCTGGTGCTCCACGATCCAGCGCAGGCCCTCCTCCGGCGTGCCCTGGAAGCCCGGACAGAAGAAGCCGATGCCCTGCGACATGCTGGCTGCAATCTCCTGCATCTCCGACGGAGACAAAAGCTTCTCCGCCAGCGGATCATGGTACACCTGGTCGCGATTGCGTGCGTGCATCGCCCGGGCGAAGGCGCTCACCCGCGCAGTCATTCTGATTCCTTCCATAAAAACACCTCCTCTATATTCAATACACCCTTATAAAAGCAAATACAAGTCTTGACTTTTGGGCCAAAATGTGGTATAGTAGAATAGTAAAGTGATAAAGTTTAACATTCTCCTTCCTTTTCCCAACAGAATTCATCGGCGCGCATGCCATCCGCCGACGAAAAAAACCGGCGCATTCGCGTCGGTTTTTTCATTATATCTTTTCAGAATCGCGGCTCAGGGCGCTTGGTTTTGCGCAGAAAAGCCTTGTGGATGTTCAGAATCACCGCAATCAGGCAGCATGCGCAGCCCGCGATCATGTTCCACCTCTCCGGCAGCGGCTGAAGCACCAGCAGCGCGTCCGCACCCAGCACCAGCGCGAAGCCCAGCCAATATCTCCAGGTGAGTGCGCAGAACACCACGCCCGCGCAGAGCGCCGCCAGCGCAGCAGCGGCTGCGAAGGAAATCAGCGGCAGGGCGCAGAGGCTCAGCTCCGGGAAAACCGCGCCGATTGCCGTCGGGATCGCCATCAGCGCAACCAGCAGCAGGTTCAGCGGGCGGGATTCCTCGTCCGTGCGGCGGCAGGTGGTTCGGGCCAGCCGCCAGAGGATCAGGCCGTAGAGCAGCGGTTCCAGTCCGGCGTAACCTTTTCGCACATTTTCCGGCAGGCCAGCACAGATTACCAGCGCCACCGCCGGATAGAGCAGCGTCTGCGTGCAGGATCGGGGCGTCAGCGCCAGATTCACGGGCTTGAATGAGAATCCATGGGCCGGTTCCACCAGATAGGCGGTTCCCAGTGCGATCAGCGCGCCCAGCGCCGCGCCGCCCAGCGTGAAGGGCGCGTCCAGAGCCACTGGCAGGTTCACTTCCACGCCCCCCGCGCCGTCCAGCAGCAGCCCGGCAACCAGCAGCAGGTTCGCGATTGTGCTGAGCACCACGCCGTCCACGCGCCGTCCCAGCGCGTACATGCGCTCCTCGAAGAGCTGCTCCAGTGTCACGCAGCCCGCCGCCACGAACAGTCCGACGCTAAAGTGGGGCTTCAGCACCGGGCACAGCTTAAACGCCGCCAGCAGAAGGCCCGTTCCCAGCAAAAACTGGGTGATTCCCCCGCCGAAGCGCCTGTCCGCCCTGCGCACGCCGGGTTCCCGGGCCGCGCCGTTGCGGAAGCAGTCCACCGCGCACAATGTGCACAATTGCAGCGCATAATACAGCAGCATCAGCCGCCCAACCAGCGCGCTTCCCATCGCAGCCGCGATCAGCGCCGCCAGCGGAAACAGCGCCGCCGTGGGCCGCATCAATCGTTGATTCATCTCTCTCCCCCGTTCAGCGGCTGAAGCCGCAGGAAATTCCAAAGATTCCGGTCACGCCGTCGCGACTCGCCACGTCCAGCCGCACGTCCTCGCCCGGCACGATGCCATTCGCCCGCAGTGCGTCCTCGGTGCAGCGCCGCGCCAGCTCCGGGAAGTTGTTCTCCTTGCTCAGGTGGCCCAGAAGGATGTGCCGCGCGCCGCCCTTCACCAGCTCCGCAGCGCACCTGCCCGCGTCCTCGTTGCACAGATGGCCCCGGTTGGACAGGATTCGGTGCTTCAGCGCGTAGGGATAGGAGCCGGCCTGAAGCATATCCGGGTCGTAATTGGACTCCAGCAGCACCGCGTCCGAGCCGCAAACGTGCCTGAACCAGCCGTTGCGGATGCAGCCCAGGTCGGTGGCGATGGAAAAGCGCGCGCCGCCGCAGGAAAAGCTCAGGCCCACGGGCTGGTTTGCGTCGTGGGGCGTGGAAAAGGGCGTGACATTCATCTCGCCGATGTAGAAGTCCTGCTCCGGCGTGAGGATGCAGCGATTTCTGGCCTCCACCGTGCCCACCTTGTCCGCCATGCCCTCCCAGGTGCCCTCGGTGGCGTAGACGGGCAGGTTGTACTTGCGGGACAGAATGCCCACGCCACGCACGTGATCCACGTGCTCGTGGGTGGTGAGGATGGCGGTCAGCATGCCGGGAAGCACGCCGATGCGCGCCAGCTCGTTTGCGATGCGCGTGCCGGACAGACCCGCATCCACCAGCAGGTGGGTATCGCCGCAGCCCACGTAGATTGCGTTGCCGCTCGAGCCGCTGAACAGCGGTGAAAAGCGAAGTTCCATTTCTTGAAGCGTTCTCCTTTGTATCCGGGCCGTCACACGCCCGACAGATCGAATTTGGGGATGTACTTTTCGTCCGATGACGAGAGCTCCTGGATGAAGCCGTCCTCCATGCCGATTTCCAGCAGGTGATCGGCCACCCGGTCGTACTCCTTCTGGGTGAGCCTGCGGCCCAGCTCGTCCACCCCCGCCGCGTCGCCGAAGGGCAGGTACTGGGCCATCAGGCTCACCCACGCCCCGGGCAGCTCGTCGTGGATGTAGTCGAGAATCTGCACCGACTCCTCCGCGCAGCCCGGCAGGATCAGGTGGCGGATGATGGTTCCCCGGCGGATCACGCCGTCCTCGTCCAGCTCCACCGGCCCTGTCTGGCGCAGCATCTCCCGGATGGCGGGAGCGGCGTACTCGAAGTAGTCCGCTGCGCCGGAGTACCTCCGGGCGGAATCGGGCCGGATGTACTTGAGGTCGGGCAGATACACCTGCACGCGGCCCTCGAAGCGCTTCAGCGTCTCCACCTTTTCATATCCGCCGCTGTTCCACACCACCGGCACGGGCAGCCCGCCCTCCAGGGATTCATAGATCCCGTTGGCGAAGTGGGTGGGATTGACCAGATCGATGTTGTGCACGCCCTGCGCAATCAGCTCGAAGTAGATCTCGCGCAGTCGCTCCACGCTCACGGTCTTGCCGAAGCCCTCGTGGGACAGCTCGTAGTTCTGGCAGAAGCAGCATTGCAGGCTGCAGCCGGAGAAGAACACGGTTCCCGCGCCGCGGGTGCCGGAGATCACCGGTTCCTCGTCGTAGTGGGGCGCGGCGCGGGCGATTCTGGGCTCCGCGCCCATGCCGCAGCGGCCCTTGCCCGTCTCCCCGCGCAGCGCGCCGCAGTTCCGGGGGCACAGCTTGCAGACAAATTCCTTCATATATATTTACTCCGTTCCGTTTGACTTCATTCCCGGATTGTTTCACGTGGAACATCGACGCAGCTCGACAGCATTTTCGTGGAACAGCCGCCCCCGACGGGCGCTTCGGCGCGATCCGAGCTGTTTCACGTGAAACATCCTCTGAAGCCGAATGTACTCAATTTATACCTGGCTGAAATCCGGCAGCTCCAGCTTCTCCGGGAGGCGCAGTGTGAGCAGCCACACCTCACTGGTGGTTCCCAGCCGCAGCTGCAAACCGCTGCACCCCACGCCCTGACTCACCAGCATGGGAAGATCGCCCGCGTAGTACCAGCCGCCCAGACACCGCGCCTCCGCTTCGGGCAGAGTGTAGATCGTGCGGCCAAAGGCCCTGATCTGCCCACCCAGCGTGTGTCCCGCCAGCACCAGGTCGGCCCAGGCTCCGCCCGAGCGCGCCTCCGCCACGCGAACGCCGATGTAACCCGAGGGATTGTGGGTCAGCGCGATCACGCACTCGCTGCCGTCGAAGTAACCGCCGATCTCGGAGTAGGGCGTGCGCTTTTCGCTTATATCGCTCAATCCGGCCAGCACCAGCCGCGCGCCATCCTTCTCGATGGTGGCGCAGCCGTCGTCCAGCAGCATCACGCCACCATCGGACATGGCCTCCTTCAGACCCGTCAGTACGCTGTCCTGCTCCCCCGCCACGGCGTACTTGCCCAGCGGCGTACGGAAGCTGCTCAGACTCCGCAGGAAGTCGAGCGCCGCAGCCTGACCGCGTGCGTCCGCATAGGGATTTCCATCCAGGATCCTGCCGCCGCAGTAGTCGC
>CAMBWJ010000243.1 GCA_945871545.1 uncultured Clostridia bacterium
GCCGTTCTCGGCGCTGTCCTGCTGGCGCACAACGATGATGTCGCCGTCCAGGATGCCGATTTCAATCATGCTCTCGCCCTGCACCCGCAGGCAGAACAGATCGTCGTGCCCGACCAGGTGCTGGGGCAGGGTCAGGTAGTCCTCGATGTTTTCGATGGCCAGAATCGGCACGCCCGCCGTGACCTTGCCCACCAGCGGCACGCTGCGGCCGCGGGAGACGCTGTTGTCCAGCACCTCCAGCGCCCGGGGCTTGGTGGAATCCCGGCGGATCAGGCCGCGCTTCTCCAGATTGTTCAGGTGGGCGTGCACCGTGGAGGTGGATTTCAGTCCCACCGCCGCGCAGATCTCCCGCACCGACGGGGGATAGCCCTTCTCCTCGATCTCCCTGCGTATGAAGTCCAGTATCTTCTGTTGGTTCTCCTGAGATGCGCGCATGCGCCTCACCTCCATCCTGTAATGCATCCAGTATACCACAATTCCTCCACGAATGCAAACATTTGTTCGGTATATATCCGAGAATCTGAGCTTTTTTAACAACAAACTGTGACGGAGTTCTTAATTCGTATGAAAAGAGTGTCAAATATCGATTCAGAAACGGGAGCTTATGCTATACTGTTTTTGAAGCGCGCATTGCAAATGTTTCAGAATGAAGCGGAAATTCGCCGCATAGATAGTCTGCGGAACCTGCGCCGCCGCTGAGCGCGGCAGTCTGGCATGACGGAGGCGAGTGAAGATGCATGTGCGCGTTGACGGTGCGCGAAGGCAATGTGGAAACCGGCCATGGATCGCATTGACGGCAGCCGTGCTGTTTGCGGGGCTGTTTTTGCAGATCACGATGCTCTCTCGGGTATCCTCGGTCAGCAAGCGCGCGTCGGCGCTGGAGCGTGAGACCGCCCGCCTGAACCGAGAGGCCGTCAATCTGGAACTGCGGGTCAACGAGTTTCACAATCTGGACAGGATCGCAGCGCGTGCGCAGGAAATGGGCATGGTGCAGCCCGACGAGAGCCAGATTCGCGCGGTGCGCGTGGAAGTGACAGATGCAGATACGTCCACCCAGGCTGCCGGAGATTCCGGTGAAGAGAAGCTTCTGAACGAAGACTTTTCGGGCGGGGAGGGATGAGTATGGTTCTCACCGGGCCGGTCATCCGTCGCCGCCTTGCGCTGCTGATGGCGATCTTCCTTGTTCTGTTTCTGCTGCTGGGCGGACGGCTGTTCCAGTTGCAGATATTGAAAGCGGAGGAATTGCAGCTGCGCGCACAGTCCCAGTGGACCAGCGAGAGCACGATCCAGCCCACCCGGGGTCGGATCCTCGACCGCAACGGCGCGGTGCTGGCCCAGAGCGCCACGGCCTACACGCTCTCCGTCAGTCCACGGCAGGTCAAAAATGCTGCGGCGATGGCTCAGGTGCTTGCGCCGATTCTGGACATGGACGCTGCGGCCATCGAGAAAAAGGCTTCGGACACCAGCAAGGGCGGCGTGACGCTCAAGCGACAACTGGCAAGGGACGTGGCGCAGGAGCTCAAGTCGCTGATGGCGCAGGACGCGCAGGCGGATGCGCCGAGGCTTACCGGCCTGTATCTGGAGGAGGAGAGCAAGAGATACTATCCCATGGGTGAGCTGGCCTGCCAGGTGCTGGGCCTGACCACCATCGACGGCGTGGGTCAGGCGGGGCTGGAGCAGTCGTTGGACAGCTACCTCTCCGGCAAGGCCGGACGGGTGCTGGAGGAGATCGACGGCAAGGGTCGGGAGCTGGACTACTCCGCCAGCGAGTACATCGCGGCGGTGGAGGGCGGCAGCGTCACGCTGACCCTCGACGCGTCCATCCAGAGCTTTGCGGAGAAGGCGGCGCGGGAGGCGCTGTCGGTGAACAACGCCAAGGCGATGCGGGTGCTGGTGATGGATCCGCAGACCGGCGAGATTCTGGCCATGGTCAACAAGCCGGACTACGATCTGAACGATCCGCCCCGGGACGACGTGGAGACGCTCACCGATCTGATGCGCAACCGCTGCATCACCGACGCCTACGAGCCGGGCTCCACCTTCAAGATCCTCACGGCCTCCGCCGCGCTGGACAGCGGCGTGGTCACGCCCAGCGAGGGCTTCTACTGCTCCGGCTCGATCTACGTGGAGGGCGGACGCATCAAGTGCTGGGGAAGACCCCACGAGGGCGAGACCTTCGCTCAGGCACTGCAGAACTCCTGCAACCCGGTGTTTGTGGAGATGGGCCTGCGGCTGGGCGTGGAGCGCTTCTACGACTACATCGAGGCCTTCGGTCTAGGCAGTCCCACGGGCGTGGATCTACGGGGCGAGGCCGGCGGCATCGTGATCCCGGAGAGCGCCTGCAAGCGCGTGGATATCGCCCGCATCGGCTTCGGCCAGTCCGTCGCCGTCACGCCGCTGCAGCTGCTGACGGCGGCCTGCGCGGCGGTCAATGGCGGGAAGCTGCTCACGCCATACATCGTTCGGGAGATCACCGACGGAAGCGGCGAGGTGATCCAGCGGGGAGAGAGCGTGGTTCGCGGAAATCCCATCTCCGAAGCGACCTCCGCAACCATGCGGGTTCTTCTGGAGGGCGTGGTGGCCGAGGGCGGCGGCAAGAACGCTGCGATTCCCGGCTACCGCATCGGCGGCAAGACGGGTACGGCCCAGGTCTACGTGGACGGCGTGGTCTCCAACGACAGGCACATCGGTTCGTTTCTGGGCTTTGCGCCCATCGACGATCCGAAGATCGCCGTGCTGGTGATCGTGGAGGAGGCAGACGTGGCCATCGACTTCGGCAGCGTCACCGCTGCGCCCTATGCAAGGGACATTCTGGAGCAGTCGCTGATGTATCTGGGCGTCGCGCCCAGCACCGACGAGCCGGAGCCGGAGCAGGTGTGCGTGCCGGACGTGACCGGAATGAACCTCAGCGACGCCTCCGCGGCGGTGAAGGCCGCCGGACTGGACTGCGTGTTCGACGGAGAGGGCGGAACTGTGACAAATCAGCTGCCCGCGGCGGGCGCAAGCATGGCAAAGGGCGCGCTGATGATGCTGTATGTTGACAACTTAACAGATTTGCGCAATAATAGTAGGGTTCAGGTGCCGGATGTGACGGGCCTGTCCGTTCTGGAGGCCAACCGGATCCTGCGATCCTACGGACTCAAAATGCAAATCGAGGGCAGCGGACTTGCGGTTTCGCAGGAGCCTGCCGCCGGAGACGAGGTCTTTCCGAGCGCGTCGGTGACGGTCTGCTTTGAACCGCCGTGATGCGCCGGAGCGCCTGAAACTGATTACAGGGGGATGCCGAATGAAGCTGAATGAATTGACCGGGAGCGTTCCCGGCAAGGTTCGGATAATCGGAGATCAAGATATAGAGATACGCAACATCTGCGGGGATTCCCGCAAGGTGCAGCCGGGCGACCTGTTCATCTGCACGCCGGGCCTGACCATGGACGCGCACAAGTTTGCGCCGCAGGCCGTGGAGCGCGGCGCGGTGGCGCTGCTGGTGGATCATCCGCTGGACATTGACGTGCCCCAGGCCGTGGTGGAGAACGTGCGTCTGGCCCAGTCCTACGTGGCGGCGCAGTTCCACGGAAATCCCGCCGAAAAGATGCACATGATCGGCATCACGGGCACCAAGGGCAAGACCACCACCAGCTTCCTGCTCAAGTCCATCCTGGAGGAGGCGGGGAAGAAGGTGGGCCTGATCGGCACGGTGTGCTCGATGATCGGCGACGAGGTGCTGCCCGCCAAGCTCACCACGCCGGATCCGCTGGACACCCAGAAGCTGCTGGCAGAGATGGCCGCAGCGGGCGTGGAGTACGTCATCATGGAGGTCTCCGCCCACGCGCTGGCGCTGGACCGCCTTGCGGGCATACGCTTCGACGTGGGCGCGTTCTCGAACTTCTCCCAGGACCACCTGGACTTCTTCGAGGATATGGACGCGTACTTTGCCTGCAAGATGCGCTTCTTCGACCCGGAGATGACGGATAAAATCGTTTACAACGTGGACGACGACCACATTGCCCGGGGCGTCGCGGAGCTGGGACGACCTGCGCTGCGTGTAGGCATCCGCGAGGGCAGC
>CAMBWJ010000244.1 GCA_945871545.1 uncultured Clostridia bacterium
TAATCAGCACCACGATGGTGAGCACGCCTGCCAGCAGGCGCTTCAGGATGTACTTTATCATGGCTTCACGCTCCGATCCGCAGCCGAAAAAATTTTTCGGTCACATATTATAATATTCCTATTGTATACGATAACGCGGAAAAATGCAAACATTTCAACACTAAATTTGCATTAAGACGGACCAATTTCCTGCATTTTCCCGAAATCCGGTTAATTTAAGAGGATTTTTTGCAGCGAAAACTTGACTTGCATTTCAGCTTCTGTTAAGATGGTTGTATGGTCTGTTCGTGACCAAAATCTTTTCAGGAGGCGTATTTCCATGAAGAAAATGCTTGCCCTGCTGATGGCCCTCGCACTGATGGCCACCATGTGCGCGTCTGTGGCGCTCGCCGAAGGCAATGTCATCAAGTATTCCATCTCGGACGACCCCCAGCAGATGGATCCCAACCTGAACACCTATTCCCGTTCCTCCGTGGTTCTGCAGAACCTGTTCCAGGGCCTGTACAAGCTGGGCCCGGACGGCTCCACCTTCATCCCCGCCTGTGCGGAGAGCTATGAGGTGTCCGAGGACGGCATGCACTACACCTTCAAGCTGAAGGAAGGCCTGAAGTGGTCCGACGGCAGCGACCTGACCGCCTACGACTTCGAGTACGGCTGGAAGCGCGTCATGGATCCCGAGGTCGGCTCCGGCGCCGCCAGTGACATGTGGGTCATCAAGAACGCCCAGGAGTTCAACGAGGGCGCCTGCACCGCCGATGAAGTTGGCGTCAAGGCCACCGACGAACTGACCCTGGAGGTCGAGACCTCGTTCTACGCCCCCTGGCTGCCGTCCCTGACCGCCACCACCGTGTTCTTCCCCACCAAGAAGGACGTGGTCGAGGCCGAGGGCGAGCCGTGGACCAAGAACGTGGAAACCTACGTCTCCAACGGCCCGTTCATGCTCACCGAGTACTCCTCCCTGGACAAGATCGTCATGAGCAAAAACCCCAACTACTATGACGCAGACGCCGTGCAGGTCGACGAGGTCATCTACTACATCATCGCCGACTCCAACTCCGTGCTGGTGTCCTACAACAACGGCGACCTGAACATCGCCGACGACCTGAGTTCCAACGCCCGCGACCAGTACGGCGCGACCGACGAGTACGTCGCCGTCAACCGCATCGGCATCCAGTACTGGGACTTCAACTGCCAGCTGCCGGAGTTCTCCGATCCCAACGTCCGCAAGGCGTTCGCCTACTCCATTGACCGTCAGGCCATTCTGGACGCCTGCATGCTCAAGGCCGAGCAGCCGTCCTTCGGCTTCATCCCCTCCTCCCAGCCCTCCCTCACCACCGACGGCACCTACCGCAGCGTGGCGGGCGACATGTTCGGCGAGGATGTTGCGCTGGCGCAGCAGCTGATGGCCGACGCCGGCTATCCGAACGGCGAGGGCTTCCCCACCGTGGAGATCGTCTGCCAGAACAGCGACGAGCAGAAGCTGATGGCGCAGATCATCGGTGAAATGTGGAAGGCCAACCTGGGCATCGAGTACACCATCACCACCTACGAGTCCTCCACCTACTGGGGCGAGCTCGCCAACGGCAACTTCTCCGTCGGCCGCAACGGCTTCACCTGCGACTATCTCGATCCCTCCGCAAACCTGAAGGTCTGGGTGTCCGGCTCCAACTGCTCCGAGAACGGCTGGGACGATCCGGTGTACGACGAGATGGTCATGAGCGCCAGCTCCATCCTGGATTCCGCTGAGCGCGAGGCTGCCCTGATCGCCGCCGAGCAGTACATCTGCGATCAGATGCCCGGCATGCCCATGTACACCATGGTGGACGATTACCTCGTCAAGCCGGAGATCACCGGCGTGGTGAAGAACCCCATCGGCCACATCTTCTTCGAGTACGCCCAGTTCAACTGATCGTAAGCGAAACGAATTCCAAAATGGGAGCCGCCGCACGAATGTGCGGCGGCTCCCTTCACTATGTCCTCATTTCTCGAACAGGCTCCGCAGCCTCACACCGTCCCGGAAGTCAAAGCGATTGTTCAGACCTCTGTCGATGCGCCCGATCAGCCACCCGTTCACCAGCGCGCAGAGGATCGTCCCGGCCTTCACGCCCTCAAACTGCCCCCAGCCGAAGAAGGCAAAGGACAGCGCAATTCCCACCGCGCAGCTGATGCAGTCGTAGACCGTCTTGACCCGGCCCAGATCCCAGTGCTGCCTTTCTGCGATCTCCTTCACGACCAGCTCGTAGGCCTCCGGCGGGATGTAAGAATGGAACAGCAGCGCCACGCCCGAGGCGCAGAGGAGCAGGCCCAGCACATAGCAGAGCAGCCGCGCGGCGGTTCCAGTCCCGGGCAGCAGCGCCACTGCGGAGATGCACAGATCCAGCACAGCACCGTAGAATACTGCGGTGACGAAGGAGAACAGGTAGCTCCGCCTGAACCTGCCCATCCACAGCGAGAGCGCGACCAGCAGCACTCCTTGCAGGGCAAATTCAGCCACGCCGAAGGAGAACCAGTGCAGAACCTGCACCAGCTTCCGATGCACGATGTACGCCGGCGCGACCACCATGGACATGCCGTAGTCCGCGCGCTCCATCAGCGCCGTACCCAGCGCCAGCAGCACGATCCCCAGCACATAGGCCAATTCCGCATAAAAAATCTTCTTCCGCTTCATACCGTACCTCCATGTAAATTGAATTTACCGTTTGATACAGAAACGGAAAAAGATGTTTTGATTCGCCCGCAGGCAATTGTATTCAATTCGACCGCCGCCTATGTCGCCCGAACCCTTGCAGTCCGGGCGAAACAGGCATTGCTCCATCAGATCACCGTCAGGATGCCCACCGACTTGAGCAGCAGCACGGTCAGCAGAATCGGTGCGACCACCTTAATCATGGCCACGTAGAGCTTTTTCCGCCCGAAGCCGCAGCCGTTGCGCTCGATCTCGTCGATCACGGTCCGGGGCTTGACCACCCAGCCGATCAGGACACAGGTGCCGATGGCCACCACGGGCATCAGGAAGTTGTTGCTGATGTAGTCCATCACATCCAGCAGCTGGGCATGACTGCCATTGGGCAGCAGGATGTCGAAGTAGAGCGCGTTGTAGCCCAGGCACACGAACAGCGCCATGACCAGGCAGATGATGGTTTCGATAATCGTGGCTTTGGAGCGCTCCAGGTGGAACTGATCCATCAGGCAGGCCACGATGGCCTCCATCACGGAGACCGCGCTGGTGAGCGCTGCGAAGAATACCATCAGGAAGAACAGCGCGCCGATCACATGGCCCACGCCGCCCATGGCTTCAAACACCTTCGGCAGCGACACAAACATCAGGCTGGGGCCGGAAGCGTCCATGCCCTCGCTGCCCATGAAGGTGTACACCGCAGGGATGATCATCACCGCCGCCAAGAAGGCCACCACGGTGTCGAAGATCTCGATCTGGTTGATGGACTTGCTCAGGTTGGCCTTGTCCTGCACATAGGAGCCGTAAGTCACCATGATGCCCATCGCCACGCTGATGCTGTAGAACAGCTGGCCCATCGCATCCATCAGCACCGTGAAGAAGCCGCGCAGCGTCAAACCGCTGAAATCAGGCACCACCAGGATCTTCAGGCCCTGCATGCCGGTGCGGGTCACGCCGTCCGCATCGGTGTGGGAGATCGTCAGCGAAAAGACCGCGATGCCCAGCACCAGCACCAGCAGCACGGGCATGATGAGCTTGGACGAGGACTCGATGCCCTTGTTCACGCCCCGGAAGATGATGAACGCCACCAACAGCACGAACAGCAGGCCGAACACGACGGGCTCCACCGGGCTGGTGATGAAGCCGGTGAAGAAGCCGTCGGCGGTGGCCTGTGCGCCATGACCCGTCAGATAGAGCAGGCAATACTTCAGCACCCAGCCGCCGATGGCGCAGTAGTACGGCAGGATGATCAGCGGCACCAGGCAGGCAATGAAGCCCAGCGGGCCAAAGCGCTTGTCCAGGGCCGCATAGGCGTGCAGCGCGCTCCGGCGGGTCTTGCGGCCGATGGCCAGCTCCGAGGCCAGCAGCGTAAATCCAAA
>CAMBWJ010000245.1 GCA_945871545.1 uncultured Clostridia bacterium
GGTCGATGCTGTCCTGTCGGGACATGCGCAGGGTCATGATGGAGGTGGGCAGGATGCTGATGACGAACACCAGCAGCAGGATGGCCCACTCCACGGGGTAGATCTTCGCCGCGTTGAGCACGATGCCCATGCTGGCCACGAAGCTGCGGATGCCCAGCAGGCAGCCGTGGGCCGCCAGCAACGCCAGTGCCAGAGCAATCGCACCCGCCACCGCGTTCTGGATCAGGTACAGCAGGTTGATCCTGCCCATGGATACGCCGATCAGGCGCATCAGCGAAATCTCGCCGCGGGAGTCATAGGCGCTCAGCAGCGCGATCAGCGTGATGACGAACACGTTCATGATGAGGATCACCAGGCAGAGGATGTAGACGATCTTGCGGCTCATGTCCACGTTCTCCAGCACCTCGCGCAGCACGGTGTTGGGGTTGATGACCAGGTAGTCCGAGTTTTCGGAGTAGGCGGCGGTCAGCGCGGAGTAGTCCGCGATGCTCTTGGAGCGCACCAGCACCGCGCAGACGGTCTTTTCCTCGTCGTGCTCGTGTTCATCCTCGCCTTCGACGTGTTCCTCGCCCTCCTCGTGCTCCTCTTCCTCCTCGTGGTCGTGGAGCGCCCAGATGGTCTCGCAGGGCGTGAACACCGCGTTGTCGTAGGCGGTGTGGGTGCGGGAGAGGACGCCGGTGACGGTCAGCGGGGATTCGGCGTGGTCGTGGCCGCTGCCGCTGAGGCCGTGGGAGGTGATCAGGGAAGAGCCCACGCTGAGGTTGTACTTCTTGGCCACGTCGTAGCCCACGACGGCCTCGCAGGCATTGGCAAACATCTCGCCGGAGGACAGGGACTTTCCGTCCAGCAGCGCGGGCGTGGTGCCCACGATGGGCGCGTCGTTGTAGCTGTCGCCCATGCTGAAGGGCACGACAGCGTTGGCCATGCCGCTGTTCTGAATCTCATCCACCAGCGCATAGGGGATGGTGCCCAGCGGCTTGTCGGTGAAGAACATGGTATTCATGGCCAGCTGGGTGGAGCTGCCGGAGGGGCCGATGATGATGTCGAAGTTGGCCGCGGTCTGGATGATGCCCTCGGAGATCTGGGTGGAGATGTTGTAGGCCAGCAGGGCCACGCAGGCCGTGATGATGATGGACAGGCAGATCATGATGAGCTTGGTGCGGCGCACCGCCATGTGGCGAAGGGCGAACTTAAGCATGCTCCGCCACCCCCTCTCCGGTCTCGAAATGGGCGATGGCGTTCATGTCCAGCACATGGTTGAACATGGGGGCCAGACGGTCGTCGTGGGTCACGACGATCAGCGTGCCCTTCCCCGTGTTCTCGATCAGCTGCTGCATCACGTCCCGGCCCGTCTCGTAGTTCAGGTTGCCGGTGGGCTCGTCCGCGAGGATGATGTTGGGGCTCTTGATCAGCGCGCGGGCGATGGCCACGCGCTGCTTCTCGCCGCCGGACAGCGAGCGCACGCGCCGCTTCTTCATCGGCAGGATGCCCAGGCGCGCAAGCAGCGCGTCCTTGCCGGAGGTGTCCACGTGCTCCAGGCGCAGGATGTCGATGTTGTCCTGCACGGTCATGTTCTCGATGAGCTTGAAGTCCTGATAGACGTAGCCCACCTCGCGAATGCGGAACGCGTCGCGGCGGCGCTGGGGCCAGGTATTGATGGCCTCGCCGCCCACCGCAACCGTGCCATCGGTGGGGGTCAGCACGCCGGCGATCATGTTCAGAAGGGTGGATTTGCCGCAGCCCGACGCGCCCAGCAGCACGTAGGACTGGCCGTCTTCAAATGTGAGATCCGCATAGCGAATCGCCGCGCGGTCGTTGAACCGCACGCAGAGCGAATTGGTCTGTATCATTGTGAAATTCCTCCGTATTCAGATAAAAAGGTGCACAAAAGCACGCCCCGGGAGCAGGGCTCCGGAGCAGAATCAGGCGATGGATTCTACGGAGGTCAATCGTTCAATTGTACGCTGCAGGAGACGAGCGTGAAGAAGCGCTGGCGGGGCGCAGAGCGGCGGATGCCCGTCAGGCGGAAGATGCCGGGACCGAAGGCGGCGACGGCCAGGGACAGCATCGCCCAGGCCAGCTGGCGGCGCAGCTCCGAAAAGCGGCAGATGACGCAGCCGGGATCGTCGCAGACGTGGTCGGCGCAGAAGATGGAGCCGCAGACGGAGAGCAGCAGCGCAAACAGCAGGGCCCAGCTCAGCGCACGAACGAGCGCCGCGCTCCGGTTTTCCTTCATGCTGCCCGCCTCCCTCTGCGTTTTCGTGCGGCACGCCTTTACATGCCTTTCATTGCATTCCTATCATAGCATGCACAATCGATGTTGTTGTGAACATTCCATTAAATCTCGTGATGAATCTGTGTCGAAAGGGTTCAAATCCTGGGAAATGGTGGTTTACAAGCCGGGAAAGCTGTGCTATAATAGGCACGGGCTGACGGGGATTCCGTCAGACTCGATCCAATTGAATAGAAACATTTTTCAGTGCCCGACGGAGGCAATCCGTTGGGGTAAAAGGGAATCAGGTGCAAATCCTGAGCGATCCGGTCACTGTAAGCGGGGAGATCCGCCGCGCAAATCCATTGTGCCACAGGCATGAGAAGGAGCGGCGCGCATCCACGATCCGCAAGTCAGGAAACCTGCTGAAAGATGCGGCGCATAGCTTCCGAAGAAAGCGGCCTGCCCGGTTCGACCTTGCCCAGTTTCAATTCATATTGAAGCGCCCGCTTTTCGGAAGAAAGGCGGGCGCTTTTATTGTTGATTATCGGCGTGCTGCCCTTCGGGGCCCGCCGACCCGGCCAGGCCTACGGCTTGCCGAATCTTTGCGGCCCGCCATCCTGATCTGACTATGCCGCCGCGGCTCCGGCCGACGAACGGGGCCACGGCGCATAAGTATCGGGCGCAATGCCCAGGGAAAGGAACGATTCCACTATGAAAAAGGTACTTGCTCTTGGTCTGATCCTCATGATGCTGCTCGGCTGCATCGCCGTCGCCTCCGCCGAGGAGGTCAAGCCCGTGATCCTCGTGGTCAGCTTCGGCACCAGCTACAACGACAACCGCGAGCTGACCATCGGCGCGGTTGAGGCCGACATCCAGGCCGCCTATCCGGATTGGGAGGTTCGCCGCGCCTTCACCGCCCAGACCATCATCGACATTCTCGCCGAGCGCGACGGCATTGAGACCGACAACGTGACCGAGGCCATGGAGCGCCTGGTCGCCGACGGCGTGAAGAAGGTCGTCCTCCAGCCCACCCACCTGATGCACGGCTACGAGTACGACGACGTGATGGCCGAAATCGCCCCCTACATCGACCAGTTCGATTCCTTCGCCGTGGGCGAGCCGCTGCTCTCCTCCATCGAAGACTACGAGGGCGTGATCGACGCGCTGCTGGCCGAGAACGAGAACGTCGGCTCCGAGGACGTGGCGCTGGTCTACATGGGCCACGGCACCGAGCACTTTGCCAACGCATGCTACAGCCAGCTGCAGGCCCTGATGCACGCCGAGGGCTATGAGAACGCCTTCGTCGGCACCGTCGAGAGCTTCCCCGGCCTCGACGACATGCTCTCCCAGGTGGCCGTGTTCGGCGCGACCAAGGTTATCCTCCAGCCCCTGATGGTGGTTGCCGGCGACCATGCCAACAACGACATGGCCGGCGACGAGGAGGACTCCTGGAAGACCGCCTTCACCCAGGCCGGCTACGAGGTCGAGTGCGTGATCGAGGGCCTCGGCCAGTGCGAAGCTGTTCGCAACATCTACGTGGAGCACGTGGGCGCAGCCATCGACAGCATCGGCTGAATTGGTGGGCGGGGGAGTAAACTCCCCCGCCACAAAGCGTTGACAAAGTCAACGATTTGCAGACGCTGAAAAAGCCTGGCAGCAGTCGCGCTACTGCCTTCGGCAAGCGCGACCAGCCCGGGCGAATCCTCCGGATTCCTGCCCGGCGCTGCCGAAACCTGCGCGCAAGCGCTTCGGTTTCGGTGCGTTCAAGACAAGGAAGCAAGGCTGCAAATGAAGGCGCATACACAGACGTATGTAACTGAAATTTGC
>CAMBWJ010000246.1 GCA_945871545.1 uncultured Clostridia bacterium
GCGAATCTGCCCGTTGCCGGTGGAGGCCTTCGCCAGAATCGAGCCGTCCTCCAGGTTCACCAGAATTGCCGCCACCGAGGTGGTGCCCAGGTCGACCACCAGCCCCGCGATGGGCGCGGGATCGTCCGCGGGCAGCACGTCCAGCACGGAGACGCGGTCATCCTCGGTCTCGATCACGCAGCACACGTTAAAGTCGCTCTCCCGCAGCACCCGCGCCAGCTTCTTCAGCGCCGCAAAGCAGAGCACGATCCTCTTTGCACCGGTGAGTTCCTCCAGCTTCCACGCAAGGCGCTCGTTGTCGGGCATGGTGTCGTCGGCGCTGGGCGCATCCATCGCCACGGTCACGGCGGAGAGATTGGTTCCGAATCCGATGCCTGCCTCCGCGATCTCCGCTTTGGTCTGATTGAAGATGGCCAGCTCCTTCTCTGAGGAGATGTCCGCGACCTTCATGCGGCTGCGGTAGGCCGAGGCGATGTCCGGCACCTCCACGGTCACGTCGGAGACGAGCTTGCTCACGCAGGAGAGCCGCCAGCCTGCGGCGTACTCCTCGTCGGAGATGTGGCGCGTCTGCGGGGAATCCAGCTCGCCGGAGACGAGCTTCACCTTGCACTTGCCGCAAGCCCCGTTGCCGGAGCAGGGCGCGTCGATGGCCACGTTCGCCCGCTGCGCCGCCGCCAGCAGGTTGTCGCCCTCGGATGCGTGCAGCACTACCTCCGTGCCGCCGACCTTGAATGTTACGCTTACCATAGTTTCTCCTCCTTGTGAAACGGGAGGATGCGCTGGTGCGGACATCCTCCCGTGCCTTCCGACCATCTCCATGCTGGAGCCGGTGCAGAGCCTGTCGTCTCTGATGATGTCTCAGTGCCGGATGGCCTGCATGTAGGACATGAATCAAACCCTCGGTTGTATGGTTTTACTGCGGCGGCCCATCGGGCGAACCACCGCGCGGCCTTCCCGGACATGCAGGCGGCGGCCAGACAAAAACGCCGCTGCGCGCGGGAGGATGAACAGAACAGATCGCAAACCGGCGCGCCGGGAGCCTCCGCCGCAGACAATGGGCAAACCGCGGCGGATGGGATCGTACTTCGCCATAGCAGCGATGCATGTGCTGCGGCACATCCCAATGTTCTGTTACATGCGATCAAACAACTGCTTGCGCAGGTATTTGCGATAACTGGCGGCCGGGGCCCAACCGGCCGCCTCCATCTGTATTTCGTCGGGGGATACGACGATGGCGGACGCGCTTCACGCTCGCCGTCCGCGCAGGATGGCTGGATAGGCGGGCAAATCGGGAGCGGATCTGCCCGCAGCGTTCCTCTGAGCTTGCAGGACGGAGAAAGACTTTGGCGTTGTTCAGAACTCCGTTTCGGCGCATGTGAGGAACAAAAAACAGAACCCGATCAGATTCTTCGTCCAATCAGGTTCTGGTGTGCCCGCAATCGCAGCATAATCTGCGGCAAGGGGATCGCCACAGCGCACGCTGCACATAAGCATCCGCTTCGGCGTAATACGGATGCTGGGGCCATATCATTCTTTAGTCCGAAGAATGTGATACGCAATTCGCAGGCAGGTCTTCTGACTCAGCATCAACGCCCCATGCAGCCTTCTCAGCCCTTCGGCCAATGGTATCTCGCATGAAACTCCGCTTCACAGCAGCGGTCCTGTCGGAGACTCTCACTCCGTTCCCTTTTCACCCGTACAATTTGTACGGACACCTGTGAACTCCCATGTATTCTGTTTTCAAGAGAATTATAACATAATTTATCGACGGTGTAAATGGGTTTTAGATACTTTCTGCCGCGCTCACGGCATGCGGATGCACGTCGTCTCCACGAGAATGCCCGCATCCTCCAGCACCTCGGCAAGCGCAGCTTCGTCGCTCCCGTCGGTCTCGATGCACAGCCGCCCCGCGCCCATGTCCACGTCGACACCGCTCACGCAGATCAGCCGCAGCAGCATTTCCTCCAGCAGCTCTCCACACTGGACGCAATCCTCCGGCTCCGCACATGCCGCGCAATCCGTACAGGTAAACCGGTATTCCCGAATCATTCCGCTTCCTCCTTTATCGCGTCGGTCTGCACCTCCCCGGCGTGAATCGCGCCGGAGATTGTGCGCTCCGATTCCATCTTCTCATACTTGCCGAACTGTACGCGGTTGCGCGCGCCGTGGCTCAGGCATGCCGGGCCGCCGATGCAGCCGCTCTCGCAGGCCATGCCCTCGATGAAGTTTTCTTCCAGCTTCCCCTTTACGGCCTTCATGAGCGCGGCATTGCAGTCCCCGATGCCACTGCAGGAGACCGCCTTCAGCGCAAATTCCGCCTCGGACACGCCCTGCTCCTTCAATGCCTGACTGACCGCCTCGGCAAGTCCACCGCAGCGGGCGAACACCCGGCCGTAGTAGCTGGCCCGGTCAGGGGTATAGGGTTCAACCTGTTTGAGATCGATGCTTTTCGCCTCGAACAGCGCGTGCATCTCCTCAAAGGTGATGGCGCAGTCCACGTACTGGGCCGCGGGGCCGTAGAGCGTCTCCTTCTTCTTGGCGATGCAGGGGCCGATGAAGACGACTCTGCCCTGCGGATCCTGCTGCTTGATGCGCATGGCCATGTGGGCCATGGGGGAGAGGTTGTGGGAGACGTTGTCCGCAAGCTGCGGGTACTTCTTGCGCACCAGCGACACGAACGCCGGACAGCAGGACGAAGTGAGGAACTTCTTCTCCGCCAGCTCCCGGGCCTCCAGCCATGCCACGAAGTCCGCGCCCCAAGCGGCCTCTACAATGTCCGAGAAGCCCAGCGCCCGGACGCCGCCCAGAATGTGCGCCATGTCCACGTCGGCGTACTGGCCCGCCGCCGAGGGCGCGACCACCGCGTAGGTGCGGTATCTGCGGTTTTCGTCCGACTCCTTCAGGATGCGCACGGCTTCCAGGATGTACGAGCGGTCGGAAATCGCGCCGAAGGGACACTGGTACACGCACGCGCCGCAGGAGATGCACTTTTCGTGGTCGATCCGGGCTTTGCGGCTGTCCGGGTCAAGGGACAGCGCCCGAACCTTGCAGGCGCTGATGCAGGGTCGGGTCTGCTTGATGATGGCGGAGTAGGAGCAGGCCTGCGCGCAGCGCCCGCACTCCACGCATTTCGCCTTGTCGATCTCCGCGTGGCGGTTGACGATGGAGATCGCGCCCTTGGGGCAGGCATTCAGGCAGCGGTGGGCGATGCAGCCCCGGCAGGCCTGAGTCACCAATATGCCCTCCACCGGGCACTCATCGCAGGCGATGGGCAGCACTTCCACCACGCTCTTATCCGGCGCGCCGCCGCCCAGCGCCAGCTGCACCCGCTGGCCGATAATCGCCCGCTCCTTGTAGATGCAGCAGCGCAGCAGGGGCTTGCCCTCGGGAATGATCTGCTCCGGGATGGACAGCACGTTTTCCGGCGTCAGCGCATCCTCAAAGGCGAGGGTCGCCACCGTCTGAAGCACCTTGTTCTTCAGCTTCTGAACGTCCGTATCGAATATGGACATCGCGTGTCCTCCTTTATATTCAGAATGAGGGGATGGCGGGCGGTCTGCACCGCCCGCCGCGCTTCGCCACAAAATTCGAGATTTGCTTTTCGGAGAGAAAAACTTTGACAAAGTGTGTTTGCATGCAGCGAAGCAAAAAAACAGAACCGATGGGATTCTTCGTCCATCGGTTCTGGTGCTGTGCTGTGGCAAATGGGAATCTGACCGCCACTCTAAGGGACGCAGGAAAAGGAACAACCTGCGCGTTCATCCGCATGCCTGAGCATCAGAGCCTGCGGAACCACCGGTGTGCGGGGAATGTGTGCCTTTCCGCTGCGCGCCGCCCGGGTACATACCATTCTTTAGTCCGAAGAATGAAATACGTCTGATTCGCAGGCAGGTCTTCTGACTTGGATTCAACGCTCCATGCATCCTTCTCAGCCCTTCGGCCAATGGTCTTTTGCATGAAGCTCCTCTTCACAGCAGCGGTCCTGTCGGAGATTCTCACTCCGTTCCCTTTTCACCCGCGCGATGCGCGCGGACACCTGC
>CAMBWJ010000247.1 GCA_945871545.1 uncultured Clostridia bacterium
TGGACGTGCGGGATGTCGCCTCGGGCGTCGTCGCGTGCGCGGAGCGCGGTCTGCCCGGACACGGCTACATCCTTTCGGGACATTACGCCACCATTCGGGATATCTTGGAGCTGGTGAAAAAGACGGTGAACCTGCGGCGCAGCGTATCCTACCTGCCGATCAGCTTTGCGAAGCTGGTTGCGCCGCTCTATGAAAAGATCAGTCTGCGCAGGCGGGAACCGCTTTACTTTACGCCCTATTCCATCGCGGTACTGGATTCCAACGGCACATTCAGCCGCAGCGCTGCGACGACGGCCCTTGGCTATACGCCCAGGCCGCTGAGCGACACGATCCGGGATACCGTGGTGTGGCTGAAGGAGAAGATGGGTGGCAAATCACAAGCCTAAAAAGATATGAAAGGTATGCATAGCTGCGGGTGACTTGGCCAGCCGCCCTTTCTTTTCGGTAGCACTAAAAAACATCGAGCATCTGGCCGTTTGCTGCATCGGTGCATCTGCACAGAGCCATAATTGCTCTGTAAACGGCGGGTGCAAATGCACCCTAATTTTCCAATCGGGTGCATTGCATCCATTGTATCACAATCAACCGGATTAGCCATAGAATCACCTGATGAACGATCGGGTGATTCTTTTTTATACATTCAGAACGGCGGACAAGAGAGAACCGGGCGCTCCTGTACGGGAATGTCCGGTTTCATCATGCCTTCTGCTTGAACTGGTGGTGGCACTTGCCGCAGGTCACGGTCACCTCGCCCACCTTGCGCGGCAGGCGCAATCTCGCCTTGCACTCCGGGCAGCGGAAGTACTTGTACTTCTTCATGTTCTTCAAACGAACGAAGAACTGGGAGAGATTCGTCCTGAAGTTCCGGGTGAAATCCAGATACTTCGCGTTCTCCGCCGTGCGCTTGGCGTTGTTCCGGGAAAACATGCGGAAGAGCGCCCATATGTACGCGGCGAGGCCGAGGTAGTAGAAGATCATGATGCGGGTGATGCTCGAGAGCAGCGAGAGCACGATGCCGCCGATGAGCAGCGCGAACGAGAGCTGGTCGCCGCCGTGACGCCCGGTCATAAAGCTGCGAAAGCCGTCTTTAATTTTCTGCCACATTGAAAGTTCTCCTTCCCTTCATTTCCAAAGGCGCTTCCAATGATTTCAGTGCAATCAATAGAAGCGGTAGTAGCCGCCGCCACCGCAGCCGCCGCAGCAGCAGTTGCACAGCAGCGAAGTCAGGCAACAGAGGGCCAGCGGATTGTGGCACACCATCTGCTGGGCATTGAAAGCGCTTCCGGCGTTCTGATAGTTCGCGCTGCGGCCCTCGATGCGGGCTAGCAGCTGGCGATACTCGAAATTGTCCGGCTCCATGCTCACCGCCTGGCGGGCGTAATTGAGCGCCGCCACGCGATTGCCCAGGCCCAGATTGGTCTCGCCGCTGAGGAAATACCATTCGGCGCTGCGCTCGCGGATTTCCTCCAGCACGTGCATGGCCTCCTGATAGTGCCCGGCGCGCACGTAGTTCCGCGCGGCGGTCAGCTTCGGATCGCTGGATGTCGCGCGGTTCTGGCTGCCATAAGCTCCGCCATAATTGCCATAACCGCCGGTGCTGCCGCCATAGCCGCCATAGGAGCCGTAGCCGCCTGCGTTTCCATAGCCGCCGTAGGAGCCGTAGCCGCCCTGGTTGGCATTGGTCGCGCCCTCCCTGCGCATCTTCATGACCTGGGAGTAGGCCTCGTTGACCTCCTTCATGCGCGCCTCGGCCTCTGCGGAGCCGTTGTTCACATCCGGGTGGTACTTCTTCGCCAGATTCCTGTATGCCTTTTTGATTTCATCCTCTGAAGCGCTCTGCGAAACGCCCAGCACCCGATAGGGATCCTGCATTATTGTGCTCCTTTGCTGACAGCCTTACTGGATTCTGCTGATTTTTCCTTCTTGGATTGAATGTAGTTGTACTTCGCCCACACGCCCGAATAGAGGATGTTCCGGATCAGATCCGCGTCCCGCACGATGGGCAGGCACTCAAACGCGTCCGCGCAGTCCGCCATCATCATGGTCAGCGCATCCCTGCACAGGGCCTCGTAGTTCTCCTGCTGATAGATCGACTTCAGCGGATTGAACTTGTTGCACCGCAGATCCTTTTCCAGATCGTCATAGGCGTCCATGAAATAGATGAAGCGCCCGAGCCCGTCGCCCATGCGGCGAAGCTCCTCCGACCAGTGATCATGCTTCCAGGCGAACAGTTCGCCCAGCATCCGTCCGGTCAGGTTCACGGGAGGGTCGATCTCCCCCACATTCTGCTTCTCGATCTCGCGGACGCCGTCCATCCAGGCCTGAATGGCGGCGCATTTCTGAGGCTGGTAGCCACAGGCGCGCCTGTATGCCCTGCCGAGCAGTCCCTTTGCGGCGGCGAAGGCGGGATTGTGATCGTCCTGCCAGTTGTCCGCGCACTTGTGATAGGCCAGCGCAACGTTCAGATCCACGGCGTATTCCATGGCGGGGTTCAGCACGTATTCGTGGGGCTTGGTGGGATGCGGCAGGCAGCGCTCGCACCCGGCCGTCTCCTCCGGCTCGTACAGCGCCGAGAGCACCATGGCCAGAAAGGTCATGTCGTAGCTCAGCGTGAAGCGCCCGAGGTTCCCGTAGCGGACGTGCAGCGTGTGGCACATTCCGCAGTACAGCGCCCGGAAGCGCTGCTGCTGCTCCGGCGTGAGCGCCTTGCAGTTTGTAATCACGTAGCCAAACACGCGGCGCACCCCTTCCGGCAACAGAAATTTCCAATATTATAAACCAGCAATGTTAAAGGCGTTCTGCAAGAATCTCCAACCGAGGCTGTGTTTCAAAAAATCACCTGTCCTCGGTGGAATCCGTGGGCTCGTAGGTCGCGTCGTACACGCCGTCGTCGCTGCTGGCGGTGGCGTCGCTGTCCCATACGGCCTGTCCGGCCGCAGTAAGCGCGCGCTCCAGCTCCTGGCAGGAGTTGCGTACAGCCACGGGATCCTTGCTCTTGAGCGCCTTCTTGGCCTCCTTCACAAGGGCGGTCATGCGCTGCTTGTCGTCCTTGTTGAGCTTCTTCATCACCGTCTCGGCCTGGTAAATCAGGTTGTCCACCCGATTCTGCATCTCCGCCTCCTCCTTGCGCTTGGCGTCCTCGGCGGCATAGACCTCCGCGTCGCGGATAGCGCGGTTGATCTCCTCACGGCTCATGTTGGAGGAGCTGGTGATGGTGATGTTCTGCTGGCGGCCCGTGCCCAGATCCTTAGCGGACACGTTCACAATGCCGTTTGCGTCGATGGAGAAGGTGACCTCAATCTGCGGAACCCCCCGCATGGCCCGACGGATGCCGTCCAGGCGGAAGCGGCCCAGCTCCTTGTTCTGGGACGCGATCGGGCGCTCGCCCTGGAGCACGTGTACGTCCACCGCCGTCTGGAAGCTGGCAGCCGTGGTGAAGATCTGGCTGCGCTGAATCGGAATCGTCGAGTTGCGCTCGATGATCTTGGCGTACACGTCGCCCACGGTCTCGATGCCCAGCGACAGCGGCGTCACGTCCAGCAGCAGCAGGCTCTTGACCTCGCCGGTCATCACGCCGCCCTGCAGCGCCGCGCCCATGGCCACGCACTCGTCCGGATTGATGCCCTTGAAGGGCTCCTTTCCGGTGAAGCGCCGCACGGCCTCCTGCACCGCCGGAATGCGGCTCGAACCGCCCACCAGCAGCACCTTGGAGAGATCCCTGGGCGTGAGGCCGGAATCGGACATCGCCTGCTGCACCGGGCCCATCGTCATGTCCACCAGATGGTGGGTCAGCTCATCGAACTTCGCTCGGGTCAGCATGGTCTCCATGTGCAGCGGGCCGCTCTTGTTCGCCGTCAGGAAGGGCAGGTTGATGCTGGCCATGGTGATGCCGGAGAGCTCGACCTTGGCCTTCTCCGCAGCCTCCTTGATGCGCTGCATCGCGGTGGGATCCTTGCGCAGGTCGATCTTGTTCTCCCGCTTGAATTCGTCCACCAGATAGTCCACGATGCACTTGTCGAAGTCGTCGCCG
>CAMBWJ010000248.1 GCA_945871545.1 uncultured Clostridia bacterium
CCAGTTTCTCTTCATGGTTTTCACTCCTTTGATGAAAGCCCGATGGATATTGCGACAGAAGGTTCTTCCACACCGCCGTCTCTTTCAAAACAGCCCGCCGGTCAGGCGGGCTTGTTCATATGGATTGTGTAGAGCGTCACAGCCATGAGCGCAGGATGTCCATGTCCTCGCCGCGGTTTTCCAACAGATAGCCCATCAGGTGATCGAGCATGCCGCGATAGATTCTGCAGCGGTCCTGATTCGGGAGAGAGGAGAACAGGCTGCCCTCAAGCGCGTAATTCACCACGGGGCATACGCCGCAGTAGGGCTGGTAAACGCAGTCGCAGCAGGTGGGCAGCGTCTCCAGCAGCGAGGCGCTGCACGTCGCCCGGCAGGTCGTGCTCTCAATCCAGGCGTTGTAGCCGCTCTCAAAGACGTTGCCCAGTTTGAATGTGTCGTCTCCCATCTCGGAGAGCATTCTGCCCTCGTCGCAGGTGAATACGTCTCCAGAGGCTGTAAACGCCATCTGCCCGATGCCTGCGCCGCAGGGGGAGCGCAGCTCCATATAGTTTGGGGCGGTATCGCCCAGCAGCTTGGCGAGAAAGATCGACGCATGGGCTTCCGCAAACCGCACACCGCTGCGGTTGAGCTGCATGATGGCATCAAAGCCCTCCCGATAGAAGGCGAGGAATTCCTCTGGCGTGTAGCCGATATGCTCCCAGGCCTTTCCCGCTTCGCCCAGACGGGTGAGTGGGCGCAGAAACAGGGAATCAAACCCCAGAGACTGGTATTCTGCGATGATCTCCCTTGCGCGGAGGAGAGAAGCCCGCGTCGTCGTCTGGATGGCTCCGGGGCGGATGCCATGTCTGCGGAGCAGGTTCAGCCCGCGGAGCATGGCATCGTATGAGCCCCGGCCCCCTGCCTGCGGGCGGTTTGTGTCGTGCAGATCCCTCGGCCCATCCAGCGAGGTGGAGACGGAGATGCCGTTTTCCGCGAGAAACGAGGCGATTTCATCGCTTATCAGCGCCAGATTGCTCACCAAGCAGAGGGAATAGTCCCTTCCTGCGAGCACCTCCTTCGCCCGTTCCACGGCGGCGTGGATGGCGGGCATGTTCTCCAGCGGTTCCCCGCCCTGAAACTCGATGGTAAAGCCCTCCGCATCGGTTTCCGCAATGCGGTCGATGATCGCTCTCGCCGTTTCGGGGGACATGTCCGCCGGACGAGCGCAGCCGTGAGCCTGACAGTACACACACCGGTTGTTGCACCGGTTGGTCACTGCCAAAATAAACAGGCTCGTTCCCTTGAACAGATACGCGTGGTTGCCCACGACGGCCGGGCGGGCGGCGCGCAGATATGCCTCCCGGGAATCCTCTGTGGCGAAGTGGCGGCTGCACAGCATCTGCCACGCCTCGCTGCGAGTATCCAGCTTGTCCGTTACAAAAAGCCGGAATTCCTCCGGCGTCAGAAAGGCGTATTTGCCTGCATCGTTGGTCAGGAGAATCCGGTCACGGAAGGGAGTAAAACGAAAGCTGCCCTTCATCATTCACTCATCCTTTACTCTGTAAGTCCTTCTGCAAAGCTGCGGACTCGACCACAAAGTAACGGGACATACGTCACTTGGTCGGTGATGCAGCCGGCATCATGCCGGTTTGGCAGTTTTTTATTTGATATGGCGTATGGGGGAAGCGGGGAAAAGCCCGAGCAGACATGTCGAGCGGAACAGGCCGCCGCAGGCACTTTTCTCGTTGCACATATCGCAGACTCCGGGATAGCGCACCTTCCATGCCGTAATGCTCTTTTTTGTGATCGGCCAGTATGCCCTGTCGACCGCGCAGAGCGGAAAATCATACAGCCCGACGTCGATCCCGGCGTGGACAAAGCGGTGGATCAGCGGCTTGGCCGCATCAAAAAACGTACGGTAATCCACCCAGAGCCCGTCCCGGTTGTGCGCCGCACTGCCGTTCATCTCCATGGCGATGAAATTGACCACGTTGATGCGCAACCCGCTGCGAAGCAGCATATCGCACAGCTCATCCAGATGTTCCACGTTTTTGCGGTGACCCACGATGCGGATTTCGATCTGGACAGGCGAGGCCGAGAGAAACTCAAGTCCCCGTAGCGTCTGCTCAAAGCTGCCCGGGGATTGCGTGATTGCGTCGTGAAGCGCGGCGCTGCCGGCGTGAACGGGGATGGCAAAGCGAAGCCTTGGCGTGAGCAGCGGATAGAGCGCGCACTGTATGCGGGGAATGCACAGCGCCCGCCCGTTTGTGAGCACCTGCACGGGAATCTGCGGCCATCGCTCATTGAGCTGGCGAAGGATGTCAAGGACAAGCTCCGCCTGCAAAAAGGGCTCTCCGCCGGTGATGTCGATATGCTCCGTATGCTCGTCAATCTGATCGAGGAGGCCCTGTGCCTCTTCCCGTGAAAGGGACAGCCCTCTGCGCCGCTGGTCGCTGCTCATCGGGCACATGACGCAGTTCGAATTGCAGGCCTCGGTGACCATGAATACGGCTTCACGATCCTCTTCCTGTGCTATCAAATGAAAAGACCTCCTGTTCGCACCCAAATCCAGCCCGCGAAACCCGCGCTGATGAGCACGGCGAAAGGCAGCTTTCTCAGGATGACCACCGTATCCTGACCATATTTGGATTTCTCCCAGCGGCGAACCGCCTGCGCCTGTGCTTCGGTGAGTCTGGCTTTCATGTCCTCGCGGGCGTCCTGCGGAAGCTCTTTGACATGGGACACGCGGAACGAAAGGACGGTTCCCGCGCTGAGAATCATCCCCGCGCGCACGTCGCCCGTGGGGATTCTCCGGTAGTTGTAGCCGGATGCCCAGCGGCTGGCAGACAGGCACAGCAGCGTGACGCCAACCATCCACCACGGAGCCGCTGCAAAGCGCCACAGACCCATGACAGCCAGCGCGCACAGGATCAGGGCGTGCAGCACAATCACGGGTCCCCTTTGGAAGAACGCCCTGCCGGAGCAGGCATACGCCAGAACCATCATGAGCGCCGAGGCGAAAAAGGCGTTCTCCTCCCAAAAGGCCGGGAATACGGCAGAGGAAAGCGCCTGCCATGCCGTGATTTCCACCATGATGGCGAGAAAACCCCGTATGTCTTGCAGAGAAAGGCAGCTGCCGCCGTCAAAGCGTTCCGCCCTGCGCAGCGCCTGAACGAAGCTGTCCGCGAGAATGAAGAAGAATGCCGGCACAAAGATGAAGCAGTAGGGGATTACCGCGCAGGAGAGGGTGTAAGGCTCGATCAGCCTTGCAGGAACGCACAGAAACATCAGCATGAACAGCTTGGCGTCGCCTGCCGCCCACAGACCTGCGGCGTAGAGGCACACGGCCAGCACATCGCCAAGGAGCATGTTGACCAGCCACCACAGCGCAAAATTTCGCGAGAAGCATATAAGGCTGACGCTCTGCAGCACACAGGCGGCGATTCCCCCGAGGGCGATGCACCGGTTGGGGACAATCCCCCTGCGCATATCCTGCACCGCGCAGACGCTCCCGAGAACGAGCATCAGCAGAAGGAGTGCGCCTTCAACTGCCTTCATGGCCCGCTTCCTTCCTGCAGGAAAGCTCCAGCACATAGTTGGCAAACTCCAGCGCCGTCAGCTCCATGGGCGCGGCAGAACGGAGGATACTGCACCGGCAAAGGCCCGGCCCCCGCTCCACCTCGATCTGCGCGATGGCGGCATACGCCTTGGCAGCCTGAAAGACAGCCTCGGCGGAATACAGTGCCAGATCAAACTCAAGATTGTTCATCAAACCATCCCCGCAGAATCTGCGACTCATCCTGCTCAGTGGCGCCGTCCTCGCCGGATGGCCCGGGTGCCTCCCGGATGACCGTCGAGGCCATCGCCCGCGCCAATAGGATCTTCCGCAGCTCAGCACTGTCCTCAAGAAGCTGCAAACGCAGGTTCTGTGCAATCAGCTCGTTTTCAAATTCTCCAAAGTCCACGGACGCGCCGTCCTTTTCCCGCCAGGAGACAATCCAACGGGCCTCATCCTGTTGCAGATGGATATAGCACCTGTCCGTGAAGCGGA
>CAMBWJ010000249.1 GCA_945871545.1 uncultured Clostridia bacterium
GTTGACAAGCGGGCGTTTCCGAGTATAATATTTTTCCATAAGTTTGATGTGCAAGGGCGTTCATCGAAGCCATAGGGGGCAAGTGCCCCCATTGAGGCAGCGGTGGACGCCCTCGTTTTATGTTTTGGGGCCACCACACAGGAGATTTCCGGTTTTCGTCAGACATATCCAGGCAATCGAAGGAGGAAACATCATGGCAAAGTACATCTTCGTCACCGGCGGCGTCGCATCCTCACTGGGCAAGGGCATCACTGCAGCGTCCCTGGGACGGCTGCTGAAGGCCCGGGGCTACTCGGTCACCAACCAGAAGTTCGATCCCTATCTGAACGTGGACCCCGGCACCATGAACCCCTACCAGCACGGCGAGGTGTTCGTCACCGAGGACGGCATGGAGACCGACCTGGATCTGGGCCACTACGAGCGCTTCATCGACGAAAACCTGACCCGGGATTCCTCCGTTACCTCCGGCCAGATCTTCTGGTCGGTGCTGAACAAGGAGCGCGGCGGCGCATACAACGGCGGCACGGTGCAGATCATTCCCCACGTCACCAACGAGATCAAGAGCAAGCTGTACAGCATCGCCAAGGACAAGGACGTGGTCATCACCGAGATCGGCGGCACCATCGGCGACATCGAGGGCCAGTCCTTCATCGAGGCGCTGCGCCAGTTCCAGTGGGAGGTGCCGCGGGAGGATGTGCTGTTCATCCACGTCACGCTGATCCCCTACCTGAAGTCCTCTCAGGAGCTCAAGACCAAGCCCACCCAGCACTCCGTCAAGCAGCTCCAGTCACAGGGCATCCAGCCGAACATGCTGGTGTGCCGCAGCGACTATCCCGTGCCCATGGAGATGCGTGAGAAGCTGGCCCAGTTCTGCAATGTGCCCGCGAAGTACATCATTCAGAATCTGGACGCGGAGTCGCTGTATCAGGTGCCGCTGATGCTGGAGAAGGAGAGCTTCGCCGACAAGGTGTGCGAGGCGCTGCACATGGAGATCCGCAAGCCCGACCTTGCCGACTGGGAGCTGCTGGTGAAGCGCTTCCAGGAGCCGGAGAAGGAGGTCACCATCGCGCTGGTGGGCAAGTACATCGAGCTGCACGACGCGTACCTCTCCGTGGTGGAGGCGCTGCAGCACGGCGGCATCGCCCACAACGCCCGCGTGCGCATCAAGTGGGTGCAGGCCGACGAGCTGAGCACCGAGGGTGCGGACCTCGACGCGATCTTCTCCGATGTGCAGGGCATCCTGGTGCCCGGCGGCTTCGGCAGCCGGGGAATCGAGGGCAAGCTGCTTGCGGCGCAGTACGCCCGGGAGCACGACATGCCCTATCTGGGCATCTGCCTGGGCCTGCAGATCGCGGTGATCGAATTCATGCGCCACGTCTGCGGTCTGGAGCAGGCTTCCTCCACCGAGTTTGACCCGGAAACCCCCGACCCGGTGATCGACATCATGGCCGACCAGAAGGGTCTGGTGCAGACCGGCGGCACCATGCGCCTGGGCCACTACCGCTGCGCGCTGAAGGAGGGCACGAAGGCCCGCGCGATCTACGGCGCGGAGGCCGTGGAGGAGCGCCACCGCCACCGCTTCGAGTTCAACAACAAGTACCTCGCGCAGATGGAGGCAGCGGGCATGATCGCCTCGGGCCGCAACGAGGAGCGCGACCTTGTGGAGATGATCGAGCTGAAGGATCACCCCTGGTTCGTGGCCTGCCAGTTCCATCCCGAGTTCAAGAGCCGTCCGAACCGCCCGCATCCGCTGTTCGCGGGTCTGGTGGGCGCAGCCATCGCCCGCAAGGAGGGCTGAATGCCTGCCTGAACATGCAAAACGGAGTCATCCCGAATGGGACGGCTCCGTTTTATACGGATACAATCATTCAAATTCGCCGGTGTAGACGGTCTTGGCGGGGCCGGTCATGTAGATATGGTTGTCTGCGCGCCACTCGTCGCGCAGCACGCCGCCGGGGAGCTGAATCTCCGCGCTGCGCTTCAGCAGACCCAGGCTTGCGCCTGCGGCCAGCACCGCGCAGGAGCCGGTGCCGCAGGCCAGCGTCGCGCCGCAGCCGCGCTCCCACACCTTCACACAGGCGCGCTCCGGGCTCTCGACGCGGCAGAATTCAATGTTCGCCTTCGCCGGGAACAGCGGATGGGCCTCCATGAATGCGCCGAGGGCGGGGAAGTCCGCCTCGTCGGGATAGAGATCGAAGGTCACGGCGTGGGGGTTGCCCATGGAGACGCAGAGGAAGGAAACCTCGCGCCCCGCAAGCTCCACGCGCACGAGGTTGCTGTCCGCAGCCACGGGGATGTGCTCCGGAATAAACTCCGGGCAGCCCATGTCCACCGTGGCGGCAACGGCGCGGCCATACTGAATGTCCAGAGAGATGTGCTTGACCCCCGCCAGCGTGTCCACGTCCAGCTCGGCCTTGCGGCACAGGCCGCTGTCGTAGAGGAACTTCGCCGCGCAGCGCACGCCGTTTCCGCACATCTCAGGCTCACTGCCGTCGCTGTTGAAGATGCGCATCATCGCGTCGCCGCGGTCGCTGGGAACCATCAGGATCAGGCCGTCCGCGCCCACGCCGAAGCGCCGCGCGCACAGCCGCCGCGCAAGGGCGGCGGGATCGGGAATATCGTTGTGAATGGCGTCGACGACGATGAAATCGTTGCCGATGCCGTGCATCTTGACAAAGCGCATGGTGTTCTCCTTATCAGCCCTTCAGGGTGAGCAGCGCCACCAGCATTTCGGCCATCACATCCATGTCCTGCACGGCGATGCACTCGAAGCGGCCGTGGTAGTTCATGCCGCCGGTGGCCAGATTCGGGCAGGGCAGGCCCATGAAGGACAGCCTGGAGCCGTCGGTGCCGCCGCGAATGGGCTTCTCGAAGGGCGTAACGCCCACGGCCCGATAGGCCGCCTCGGCCCTGCGGATGACGTCCATGCGGGGCTCGATGATCTCGCGCATATTGTAGTAGGAATCCTGCACATTGCACTCCACCGTGCCCGCGCCGTACTTTTCGTTCATGTAGGCGGCGATGCGCTCGACGGTGGCCTTGCGGGCCTCGAAGCGGGCGCGGTCGTGGTCGCGAAGGATGTAGACGGATTCAGCAAGCTCCGTCTCGCCCTTCACGCCGCAGAGGTGGTAGAAGCCCTCATAGCCCTCGGTGTGCTCCGGGCGCTCCTGGGGCGGCAGCAGGGAGTCAAACTCCATGGCCAGCAGCGCTGCGTTGACCAGCTTGTTCTTGGCGCTGCCGGGATGCACGCTGCGCCCGTGGAAGGTCAGCTGCGCCGAGGCAGCGTTGAAGTTCTCGTACTCGATGCCGCCCAGCTCATCGCCATCCACCGTGTAGGCGAAGTCCGCGCCGAAGCCCTTCACGTCGAAGCGGTCCGCGCCGCGTCCGATCTCCTCGTCCGGGGTGAAGGCGATGCGCACCTCGCCGTGGGGCAGGTTCTGCTGGAGCAGCTGTTCGCAGGCGGTCATGATCTCCGCCACGCCGGCCTTGTCGTCCGCGCCCAGCAGCGTGCGACCGTCGGTGACGATCAGATCCTTGCCCGTGCGCAGCTTGAGCTCCGGATAGTCGGCGGGATCCAGCACGTCGCCGCCCTCAAGCTGCACCACGCCGCCGTCGTAGTTCTCCACGATGCGCGCGTGCATCGGCAGCGCGGGCACGCAGTCCACGGTGTCCATGTGGGCGATCAGGCCGATGGTGGGGAAGCCCTCCGCATTGGCGGGAATCTCGCCGTAGACGTAGCCGTTTTCGTCCATGCGGGCGTTGGAGATGCCCATCAGGCGCATTTCCTCCACCAGGGAACGGCCCAGCTCCAGTTGGCCGGGGGTGCTGGGGCAGGTTTCGCTGGCTTCATTGGAGGCGGTGTCAAACTGAACGTAGTTTAGCAGTCGTTCATATGCGCGCATGACTCAGCCCTCCTGTGCGCCCAGCATGGCCGCGCCGATGATACCGGCGTCGTTGCTCAGTCGGGCGAGTTCGATGCGGGCGTGGGGCATGTCCTTGAAGAAGATCATCTCCGGCA
>CAMBWJ010000250.1 GCA_945871545.1 uncultured Clostridia bacterium
TACCATATAAATGCGAAAAAGCCCAGCTATGCTCGACTTTTTCGACAGCCTGACAATAGCAGCGGGCGGCAGGAAAGATCTGCCGCCCGCTGCTATTGGGATGAAGCGGCGAGAGCCGTTGATCCGTGTGGGAATCGCCGTTATCATGCCGGTATCATCGGCCCGGTGCTTTCTGCGCGGCTGAAATAAGCCGCAGGAAGGGTTATCTTCCGAGGTAAAGGGACTGCTTTGCCAGAACGAGATTGAGGATCAGGTCATTGCAGGGCGTGGGAATGCCATGCTCCTTGCCCAGACGGGACACAGCGCCGTTGATGATCCGGATCTCGGTCTCACGGTGATGGGTCACATCCTGCACCATGGAGCTGATGGTCTCGTCCGTCATACGGGACACCTCGAAGGCATGCTCCAGCTCCGTCTCATAATCCAGCGTGCAGCCGATGGCGTTGGCCACGGCAATGGCCTCTTTGCACAGCATCTTCGCGGTCTCGCGGGCGTACTGGTTGCCGTTGATGAAGCCGTTCTTGGTGCCGAGCAGCGCGCTGACGCCGTTGATGCAGACGTTGGCGGACAGCTTGTGCCAGATGGCGTTCATGACGTTTTCATGGACGTCCACTTCCAGACCGGCAGCGCGGAACGCCTCGGCAACGGCCTCCACCTTCGCCATGGGCGCCTTGGGAGAGCCCATGTTCGTGGAACCGTAGCCGGTGTGCTTGACGTGGCCGGGTGCCACCGGGGTTGCACCAAAGGCGGTGTTGCCGATGATGATCTGCTCCTCGGGAACGACCTTCGCGATCTCGTCATAGTTGCCGAAGCCGTTCTGGAGGCAGAGGACCATCGTATTCTTGTCGATCATGGGCAGCGCGTTCCGCACGGCCGCTTCGAGGTACTGATAGTGGACGAACACGATCAGCAGATCCACAACGCCGATCTCCTTCGGGTCGGTGGTCGCCATGGCGGGACGGACGGAAATGGTCTCTCCGTTGCCGAGGCCGGGCGCGCACTGATCCACCAGGATGCCGTCCTTCTTGATGGCTTCGATCACGGGCTCATAGGTGTCCAGAACACAGACCTCATGCTTTTTCAGCAGATAGCTCGCATAGCAGCTGCCGATGGCGCCGCAGCCGACAAATCCGATTCTCATGATATCATATCCTCCTGAGATAGGTTTCTTTTTACAGAGACTCGGCGATCTTCACGATGTCCTCCACCGTGACGCCGTTCTTGGCCAGCAGGCGCTCGTAAGGTGCGCTCTCGCCGAACTGATCCTGAATGCCGACTCTCTTCACAATGCCCTTGCCCATTTCCGCGGCAACCTCGCACACGGCGGAGCCCAGGCCGTTGAGGATGTTGTGATCCTCCACGGTGATGACCTTGCCGATCTCGTTGATGGCGGCGGTCACGGCCTCCACGTCCAGAGGCTTGATGGTGTGCATATCCAGCACACGGGCGCTGATGCCCTTGCTCTCCAGTTCCTTCGCCGCGTCAATGGCCAGACGCACGGTGTCGCCGTTGGCGATGATGGCCACGTCCTTGCCGTCGCGGATCTGATGTGCCTTGCCGATGGTGAGCTCCACGTCCTCATCATAGATGACGGGGATCGCGTCGCGGGTAAAGCGCAGGAACATGGGGCCCTCATAGGCGGCGGACGCCTTGACCAGCTTCTTGGCGGAGACATAGTCTGCCGGCATAACGACGGTCATGTTGGGGAGGGTGCGCATGATGCCCATGTCCTCAATGGCCTGATGGCTCGCGCCGTCGTTGGCGGGAGTCACGCCGCCGTGAGAGCAGGCGATCTTGACGTTGAGGTTGGGATAGCAGATCTCCTGACGGATCATCTCGCACATCCGCATGGAGCCGAACGCCGCGTAGGTGACGACGTACGGGAGCTTGCCGCAGGTGGCAAGGCCGGCGGCGACGCCCGCGCCGTTCTGCTCAGCGATGCCGACGTTGACATGCTGCTCGGGCAGTTCCTTCATGAACTGTGTGGTCTTGCAGGACTTGCCGATATCGACGTCCACCACCAGAATGTTCTTATTCTCTTTGCCCAGCTCGACGATAGCCTCGCCAAAGCCGTCACGGGTCGCTTTTTTCATGACTTCACTCATTGCTGTATCCCCCTCACTTGACGTACTGAGCATCCAGCTCGTCCATAGCCTGCTTCCACTGTTCCTCGTTGGGAGCGACGCCGTGCCAGGAGCAGACGTTCTCCATATAGGAAACACCCTTGCCCTTGACCGTGTGGCCATAGATGCACTTGGGCTTGCCGTTCTTGACCGCACGCGCCAGATTCAGCGCCGCGACCATCTGCTCCATGTCGTTTCCGTCGATCTCATAGGTGTCGAAGCCGAACTCGCGGAACTTCGCGCCCAGGTCGCCGTTGGGCATGACCTCGTCGCAGGTGCCGTCGATCTGGAGGTTGTTGTAGTCCACAAAGACCACCAGGTTGTCCAGCTTGTACTTGTGGGCGGTGTTGGCAGCCTCCCAGATCTCGCCCTCCTGGGCCTCGCCGTCGCCTACGGCCACATAAACGCGGTAGTCCTTGCCGTCCATCTTCGCCGCCAGCGCCATACCGACGCCGCAGGCCAGGCCCTGACCCAGGGAACCGGTGGAGATGTCAATGCCGGGGCACTTGTTCATAGAGGGGTGGCCCTGCAGGGGGGAGCCCTCCTTGCGCAGGGTGTCCAGGGTCTCCATCGGGAAGAAGCCCTTCATCGCCAGCGCCGCATACTGTGCGGGGCAGACGTGGCCCTTGGACATCACGAAACGGTCGCGGTCGGCCCAGCGGGGATTCTGGGGATCGACGTCCATCTCATGCCAGTAGCAGGCGGTCACAAATTCCGCGACAGACAGAGAACCACCCGGATGACCGGACTGGGCCTTATAGATCATGTCGACCACATGCTTCTTGAGATCGATGCATTTGTTTTGCAGCTCTTTGACGGAGAGTTGCTCTCTCATACCAAACACTCCTTTTCAATTTGAGATTCATGCTTTTAGCTCCAATACCGCTCGTACAGCTGCTCCATATGGTTTTTCATATAGGAATAGGCGTCGTCGGTGCGGCCATCGAGGACAGCCTGAGCGATCTGGAGGTGTTCACGGTTGTTTTGTTCGCGGTACTTTGGCGTTGCCACCGTGCGATTGAGGATCAGTTCCCACATGCGTTGCTTCATGGCTTTGAAAACCAGCTCCATCATCATCGGATAGAGCGTATTGCCGCTGGTGCGGGCAAGGAAGAGGTGGAATTCCTTGTCGACGGTGGTCGTGTAGGCGTCTTCCTTTGCCTCCTCTTTAAACCGCTCGATGATGTCGCGCAGCTCGGTGCGCTGCTCCTCATTGATTTGCGACGCAGCCATCCGCGCGATGTCCGGCTCCAGGATCATGCGTGCGCGAATGATATCCTGCGGCTCCACCTCCTGCGCCAAAGCCCCGCTGGAGGGCGTCGTCCGCCGGACATAGACCCCCGCGCCCCGCATGCATTCCACGAGCCCGTTGAGCTCCAGCGCGGAAAGCGCCTCACGCACGGGAACGCGGCTGACATTGAACGCGGCGCACAGATCCTTCTCGCTGGGCAGTCGTTCGCCGATCCGGTATTTTCCGGAGGTGATCGCGTCGTACAGCTGGTTGTAGATCTGAATATAGAGCTTATTCACGGATACAGGCGTGAAAGTCTCCATAGGCGTCACCTTTTATCAGCCCATCAGGCTGGGCAGCCATGTAACAAGCTCAGGAACATACGTAATGAGGAACAGCACGAACAGCAGCGGGATCAGGAACGGAATGATCGACTTGTACATCTTTTCGATGGAAATATTGGCGCTCTTGGCGCAGATGAACAGGCTCGTGCCGACCGGCGGGGTGCAGAGGCCGATCATGAGGTTCAGCACCAGCACAACGCCGAGATGCAGCGGGTCGATGCCGTAGACGCTCCTCAGGGGGATCAGGAACGGCAGCGTGATGGTCATGGCCGCCAGCGCCAGCGAGTCTGCCATGGTGGAGCAGGCCCCATA
>CAMBWJ010000251.1 GCA_945871545.1 uncultured Clostridia bacterium
ACGTGCCGGGCGCCCTGTCCTCGGCAGATGGGCGCGATTTCCGGGAAGTCCTCGAAAGCCTCATCCGCATCAAGGACGAATCGGCAGATGTTCCTATGCCTGAAAGCTCCCGATGGCTGCCTGCCGGCGAGATCATGGGAGACGATTATTCTCTCGCCTGGAGAGTCCTCGATGCCTCGAAGGGTTGGGGAGTCGCACAAAGACGGAAACGCATATTTGCTGTCCTCGATCTTGATGGACAATGTGCCGGAAAGGTACTCTTTGAGTCCGAAGGCCTGTCAGGGTATACTCCGCCGGGCGAAGAAGCGCGGCAAGGAGCTGCCCGAGGTGCTGCGGAGGGCTTTGGAGAGACAAGCGCTTCTGAGGGAGGGGCGATAGCCCCGACTAGGACGAGCGTTCCGCAGGATAAGCCGTCCGTGCCTGCGACCCGCCTTCAGGCGAGGGGGCAGGCGATATGTCTGAACGATCAGGGCGGCAGTCGCATGGATGTCACCCATGAGATGACTTCCACCCTCCGGGCAGAAGCCCATCATCCGCCCTGCATCATGGGCGCATCCGGCTTCTGTACCGAGCACAGCGCAGACAGCCGAAGCATCGGCTACCGTGAGGAAGAAAGCCCTACGCTCCGTGCCGGAGTCACGCCCGGTGTGGCCATTGAGTTCAATCCTACGGACAGTCGCATCAGGGTCAGGGATGACGGGATCTGCCAGACGCTCTGTTCCCGGATGGGAACGGGCGGCAACAATGTGCCGCTGGTCTTTGGCATGTCAGCCGATCAGAGCAACGCCATGCTGTCCGACAATCCGCACAGCGGCATCTATGAAGCCGAAACCAGCCGCACCCTTGACTGCAACGGCGGTTCTCCCTGCTGCAATCAGGGCGGCATGATGGTTGTCACTCCCGTACAGGATGCATCCTTCACGTCCAACACCATCGACCGCCACGCTGTCTGCGCCATGAATGTGGGCTTTTTTGTTTCGACCGAAGAAATGACGCCTGCACTTCTGGCGAGGGACTGGAAGGATCCGCCCGTCGTTGGCAGACCTGCCGGAGAGTATCTGGTCAGGCGGCTCACACCGGACGAATGCTGCCGACTGCAGGGCTACCCGGACGGCTGGTGCAAGGATCTGGAAAACCATGATCCTTCAGAGGAGGAAATCCTCCTATGGACGGAGATCTTCCGCGAATGGGACGCCGTCAACGGCAAGCCCGACAGGGTGCGCAGTCGGAAGGCAATTGTCAAATGGCTATCCGCGCCCGGCTCCGATGCAGCCGAGTATAAGGCATACGGAAACAGCGTTGCTGTGCCGTGTGTCTTTTTTGTTCTTGCGGGCATCGTCTGGGCGCAAAGCGAGGAGGTGAAATCTTGAGAGTTATCAACCTGAACGGCTACATCGATGAGGACGTCTGGTACGGCGATGAGATCACCCCGGACATGCTCCACGAGCAGCTGTTCGCAGAGGACGAGGATCATCAGCAGCCCGTCCGCATCATTCTCAACAGCTACGGCGGCTCCTGCAATGCGGCTGTGCGGATGTACGACGATGTGCGCGCCTATCCGGGCGATGTGCACATCATCATCTCCGGCACAGCCGCTTCTGCTGCCACCGTGCTGGCGACGGCGGCGGACCGTTTGGAGATGACGCCCGGCTCCATGTGGATGATCCACGATCCCAGCGTCTTTGCATGCGGCAATGAGCGCGACCTGATGGATGCCATCGAGCAGCTCCGGGCGTGCAAGGAGAGCATTTTGAATGTCTACTGCCGCCGCTGTCGCAGGAGCCGCGACGACGTGTCCGCCATGATGTCCAAGACCACGTGGATGGATTCCCATCAGGCCTGCGCAGACGGCTTCGTGGACGGCATCGTCGACGTGGGGAGCGGCGTCATCGACGCAGCGGCAGACCGCACGGTCGTGCTGAAGGATGCTGAAGCTCGGGTGAAGATGTGGTTCGACCGATCCCGGGCAAGGCTGGAGCGACACGACAAAAGCGCCGGTGCGCTTGCTGCCGTTGCCGCTGCGCCCGAGGATGCATCCGAAGCACCTGCGACCGAAGTCATCCCCGAGGAACCTGTTGTCCAGCCGGTTGATCCCGGCGTACCCGTTGCACAGCTCCATAAACGACTGGAGCTGATCAAATCCCGACATTAAAAGGAGGAATTTCTGTATGAGTAAGATTGCTGAAATGAGACAGAAGCGCGGCGAGCTGTGGGACAGGGCGAAGGCCTTTCTGAACGAGCACGCAGATGAAAACGGCATGATGTCTGCCGAGGATACTGCCACCTACGAGCGCATGGAACAGGAACTCGACAATTTTGGCGCGGCCATCGACCGTCAGGAGCGCGTAGATCGCCTGGAGCGTGAGCTGAACGCCCCCACCAGCGAGGCACTGACCTCCCGTCCCGAGAAGAACGTTCCGGGCAAGCAGGGCCGCGCGTCCGACGAGTACCGGGATGCATTCTGGAGGATGGTGCGCGACCGCAGTGCCAGCTACACCGTCTACAATGCGCTTCAGATCGGCACCGACAGCGAGGGCGGCTACCTCTGCCCGGACGAATACGAGCACACGCTGATCCAGGCGCTGGAGGAAGAGAACAAGCTGCGCTCCCTGTGCAAGGTGATCCGCACTTCCTCCGGTGACCGCAAGATCCCGCTGGTCGCCTCCCACGGTACTGCCAGCTGGGTCGATGAGGAGGGCGTCATCCCCGAGAGCGACGACAGCTTCGGCCAGATCACCCTTGGCGCGCACAAGGTGGCCTCCATCATCAAGGTCTCCGATGAGCTGCTGCAGGACAGTGTGTTCGATGTGGAGAGCTACATCGCCACCGAATTTGCCCGCCGCGTGGGCGATGCCGAGGAAGCCGCCTTCATTACCGGCGACGGTGCAGGCAAGCCCATCGGCATGCTGCACGAAAGCAACGGCGCAGCCACCGGCGTGACCGCCGCCAGCGCCACCGCAATCACTGCCGACGAGCTGATCGATCTCGTCTACTCCCTGAAGGCTCCCTACCGCAAGCGTGCCATCTTCCTGTTCAACGACCAGACCATCAAGGCCATCCGCAAGCTGAAGGACGGCAACGGCCAGTTCCTCTGGCAGCCCGGCCTGCAGATGGGTCAGCCCAACACCCTGCTGGGCTACCGCTACGAGACCTCCACGCACATGCCGGTGATCGGCGCAAGCGCAAAGCCCATTCTGTTCGGCGACCTGTCCAGCTACTGGATCGCCGACCGCGAGGGCCGTTCCATCAAGCGCCTGAACGAGCTGTATGCCACCACCGGTCAGGTGGGCTTCCGCGTGACCCAGCGCCTGGATGGTCGACTGGTGCAGCAGGAGGGCATGAAGTGCCTGACCATGAAGACCGCCTGATGAGGAGGAGAGTACATGGGAAGTACCGCAAGGAACTATCATGCGCACGGCGGCAACGAGTGGATCGTAGGCGGCAAGCTGACGTTTCTGCCCGGAGCCGTAGTCGAGGGCGCGGAGGGACTGTTCGACTTGCCCAGTGGCGGCGCGCAGCCTTTGCCCTGTGTGGCCGACAGCGAAGCCACCACGGTTGCCGCGCTCCGCGAGGATTACAACCGCCTGCTGGCCGCACTGCGGGAGGCCGGCTTCATGGCCAGCGAGTGAGGTGAGCCGCTGTGGTCGTCACCGTCGATGAGGTGAAAACCCATCTGCGCATCCAGCAGGACGAGGAGGACGGCTACATTGACGGACTGATCGCACAGGCACAGGCAGCTGCAGAGGATTTCTGCCGCGTGCAGTTCTCCGAACCAGCCCCCGAGCCTGTGCGTCTGGCCGTTCTGCTCATGGTCAGCCACTACTACGAAAACCGGGACAACCCGGACAAGCAGGTGTATGTGACCATGCGCATCGCCTTTGAGAACCTGCTCTATCCGTACCGCGATCCCACGAAAATGTTTTAGGGGGTGATGCCGTGCGAGGTTATAAGAACTTTGAAAGCAATCCGCATCCCGGAAGCCTCCGGCATCTGGTGGA
>CAMBWJ010000252.1 GCA_945871545.1 uncultured Clostridia bacterium
ACCGGCGGCGACAGCCTCGCCAGCAACATCCGCCTTGTGTATAATAATGCGGAGCTGGCGGCGAAGATCGCGGGGAGCCTGGCGCGCTAGGAAAATGCAGCATGAAGCCTACTATATAGGTAGGAAGATTTGAGCAGCCGGATGCAAAATGACGGAAGATTTTCGATTTTCTGAAAATCTTGGTTGACAAAATGCATCCGGCTGTGTATTATAGAAATGGTATCCAACGGGGTATACTTACTACGGAGGTATGCATTTGATGGACAGCACGGATCTCAAGATCGTCTCCATGCTCAAGAAAAACGCCCGCGTGTCGGCTTCCGCAATTGCCAAGGAGGTCGGCTTGGCCGTGTCATCAGTCACGGAGCGCATTCGCCGGTTGGAAACCCAGGGGGTCATTCTGCAGTACACCGCCATCGTGGATCAGAGCAAGATCGAGGGCGGCATCACTGCGATGATCGGCATCAAGATTGAACATACCCGCTACATCGACAAGCTGGCCAACATCATCTCCAACGATCCGCACGTGGTTTCCTTCTACCTTCTGACGGGCGATCTGGACTTCCTCGCGTCCATCTACGCGGTCTCCACCGAGGAATTCCGCCAGGTGCACCACGCCATCGCCAACATGGAGGGCGTGGCTGCCGTCAAGACCTACTACATACTGGGCACGAAGTCCAACGAACCGGCGGAATAGAACGGTTCACAGAAACAGGCGCTCCGCAACAAGATTGCGGAGCGCCTGTGTTTTGGGCGCATAACCGTAGGGCGGGGTGCCCTCACCCCGCCGCATAAGAATTGCGCGAATCCTCCTTACAGCGTGCGCTGGAGCTTCACGCAGCGGCCCAGCACGCGCACCTCCGGCGCGGGGGCGATCACGGCCTCAAACTCCCGGTCGAAGGCCTGCATCTGGATGCGCATGCCGTCCATCTTCAGCAGCTTGCGCACCATGCGCTGCCCCTTGTACTCCACCAGCATCAGCGCGCCGTCCTGGGCGCGGCTCTCCGGCACGGTCAGCAGCAGGTCGCCCGCGTGCACCCGGAAGCCCCGCAGGCTGTCGTCCGGAACCCGGTAGTAGAGCACCTTGTCCGGCGCGCCGCCCTCGATTTTGCCGCCGATGATGGGCGTGAGCACGTGGTCGATCACCAGACCCTTGGGGTCCATCACCGGCACGCGCTTCACCACGCCGCCCAGCGCGTCCAGCCAGGCGTCGGTAGACTCGTCCACAGCCTTCTGCTGCTCCGGCGCCACGTCCGGCACAGGCATCACGTAGGCCCTCGGGCGGGGGCGCAGCTGCACCTCCGGCTCCGCGGCAACCTCCAGCTCGGTGGACACCGGGCTCTCCGCACCCAGCAGCTTCAGGATCCGCTGGGCCTGATCGTCCGATACGATCCTGCGGCCCGATTCGATGTCCTTGATCACATTTTCCGCCATGCCGCACTTGCGGCCCAGCTGCTTTTCGGTCATTTTCTTCGCCAGGCGCGCCTTGCGGATGGCGTCTCCAAGACGACTCATGTTTGTTTCCTCCGTCGAATGTCAGTTTCGCACAATTTCAAGGAATTTGCTGCCGACCCAGCCGGTCTGATCCTCGTAGGCAATCTTTGACCACACCGCGCCGCTTTGCAGCACCTGCACCGCCGCGCCGCCGGGGATTTCCGCCAGCACCGCCGACTTCACGCTCGGCTGCTCGCGCAGATTCAGCTTGCTCTCCACCCGCACCAGCGCCACCGTGCCCGGGATCTTCGAGATGTCCGGCGTGGGCGAGGGCGAGGGGATCGGGGTCGGCGTGGGGGTTGCCGTGGGTTCGGCGGTCGGGGCGGGCTTGGCGGTCGCTGTTGCGGAGGGCTCCGTCGTGACAGCAGCGCTTGCCGCAGGCCTTGCAGGCTCCGACAGGAGCTTTTCCAGCTGCTCCGGGGTCACCACGCCGGTGGCCTCCAGGCCCTTGTCCGCCTGCCAGGCCATCACTGCGGACTCGGTGCGGGAGCCGAAGATGCCGTCGGCCTTGTCGTCGAGGTAGCCGGAGTCGATCAGCGCCTGCTGAAGCTCCTTCACGCTGGAGAAGCGGCTGCCTCTGGACAGGGTGCACATGCCGCTGAGGAAGTCGGTGTAGTCCAGCTCGTCGGCGGAGAAGCTGGAATTGAGCAGCAGCTGGCGCAGATCCTCGTCCACCGCAGCGTCATCGAAGATGTGCACGCAGGTTCCGGGCGGGCAGTTCTCCGCGATCCACTTTGCGTCCTCGTCCCACAGGCGCACGCAGCCGTGGGAGGCCTTGAAGCCCAGCGCATTGACGGACGCGCGGGTGGCGTGGGTGTGGGTGTTGGGGTAGAGCACCGAGTGGAACAGGATGCCGTTCACGATGCGACTGGCGTACTTGGCGTAGATCTCGTACTCGCCGAACCAGTACCACTCCTCGCGCTCGGATTCGTACTTCTTTTCGGGCATGAAGTAGGTGCCGGTGGGCGTGAGCGTGCCGTAGCCGGTGGAGCAGATCATCTGCCGGGCGATGTTGTCCTGGGTGCGCCCGCCGCCGTAGCCGTAGGCGGTGACGATCTGGTTGGCGATGTCCACGTCGATGTAATAGTCCGATTCCGCATGTGCCGCAAAGCTCAGCAGCATGGCCAGCATCAGCGCGATGGCCAGCGCTCTCTTGTATCCCATAATATCCCTCCGGAGTCCATTTGCCCGTCTATTGTAACAGAATGCGGGCGCGGGGTCAATCCCGCGCCTCAGAATTTGCCTGTATGATGGAAGATTTGTAGATCAGCTGAGCTTCAGCCGCCGCTGCCAATCCAGAAAGCGCTTTTCCGGCGGGGCCTCGAACAGCATCTCCTCGCCCGTGCGGGGGTGCACAAAGCCGATGCGGAAGGCATGCAGCAGCTGTCCGCCCTGCACCGGATAGGGCATCCTCTTCGGCCCGTAGAGCGGGTCGCCCAGCAGCGGGTGGCCGATGGAGGCCATATGTACGCGAATCTGATGGGTGCGCCCGGTGGTGAGCCTGCACTCCAGCAGCGTCGCACCTTTAAGCGGCTCCAGCACCCGCCAGTGGGTCACCGCGTCCCGTCCGCCGGGCACAATGGCCATCTTTTTCCGGTCGCTGGGGTGGCGGCCGATGGGGCCCTCCACGGTGCCGGAAGAATCGCGCATGCCGCCCTGCACGATGGCCATGTAGGCGCGCTGCACGCTGTGGGCCTTGATCTGCTCGGACAGGGAGGCGTGGCTGAAGTCGTTCTTCGCCACCAGCAGCAGCCCGGAGGTGTCCTTGTCGATGCGGTGCACGATGCCCGGGCGAATCTCCCCGCCGATGCCGGAGAGCTGGTCGAGGTGCTGAAGCAGCGCGTTGACCATCGTGCCGTCGGGATTGCCCGCCGCCGGGTGCACCACCATGCCCGAGGGCTTGTACACCACCGCCAGATCCGCGTCCTGATAGAGGATCTCCAGCGGGATGTCCTGGGCCTCCACCCGGGCGGGCGCAGCCTCGGGCAGCTCCACGCGCAGCTCGTCGCCGCAGCGGGGCTTGAAGCCCGCCTTGGTCTGGGGAACACCGTTGATGAGCACCAGGCCGTCGCGGATCAGCGCCCCCGCACGGGAGCGGGTCACGTCCGCCAGCGCTGCTGTCAGCACATCCAGGCGCTCGCCAGCCTGATTTTCATCGATGATTTGGGTGAAGATCTGCTTTTCAGCCATGGGTCTTCCTCCGATCCTCCGTGAGCACCGCGACCGCCACCAGCACGGCCCCCGCGCAGACGAACACGTCCGCCGGGTTGAAGATGGCGAAGTTGATGAAGTCCAGGCGGATGAAGTCGACCACGCAGCCGTAGGCCAGCCGGTCGTAGAGGTTGCCCAGGCCTCCGCCGATGATCAGCCACAGCCCGGTGCGCAGCATGCTTCCCGCCTCCGGATGGCACAGCATCCACACCATCAGGCCCACGATGAGCGCAAGGGTCAGCAGCGGCAGCACCGCCGCACCGGACAGCAGGCCGAAGGCCATGCCCCGG
>CAMBWJ010000253.1 GCA_945871545.1 uncultured Clostridia bacterium
GACCGGCAACGTCAATCTTCGCTCCGGCCCGGGCCTGGATTACGACACGCTGGGTGTAATGCATGCGGGTCAGGAGCGCGCGTATACCGGCAAGACATCCGTCGATGGGCGCGGCGTGGCCTGGTACAGCCTGGAATACGAGGGCGGGGAGGCATGGGCCTCCTCCAAGTACACCTATGTCGAGGCCTCCATCGATGATTCCGGGGAGGCTGGCGAATTGGAGGGCGTCGCGGTCGGGGCGGAAATCGACATTCCCGCTGGGACGGTGCTGACCGAGGAACAGATTCAGGCGACCTACGGCGTGTTCAACTTCAATCGAACGATCAACACGACCGGTGTGGAAGCCCATCCGGAGAATGGTCGGCAGTGCTTCAGGCTCAACTTTGCGCCAGACGTGTACTATGGAGGAACGAGCGGCTACGGCGAACGGTGGTTGTCCGAGGGCGGCATCGTGGCGGAGCGGGATGTGGATCTGGACCTGGACGGCGTGGACGAGCATCTGGTGTTCGTGCTATCCAACAAGGGGAAGGCACCCTACTATGAGCCTTACATCTACTGCACTGTGGCGATCTTCGAGCCGGTGTACGGCGGCTTTGCCCTCGCCGACAGCTTCGATTTCAACTTTGACTGGAGCGGGGAGGGGCCGCGCTTTGTACGCCTGGTGGCTGGAGAAAGGGGCACGTACATCATGGACGGCTCGATCGCTTACTGGGACGGCGGCTTTGGCGGCGTGTACGCGGCATTGTACGGCTATGACGGGAGGAGGGCCTATGCGGATCTGATCGTGAATGCAAGCACATGGGACAGCTATTGCCTGGAAAAGCGTATTGACGCCGATCTTGTGGAGGAATTCAGCTATTTATGCGGGCATTATGCGAACATGCACTCTGAGGCCCAGACGATGGGAATCGTTGATGGTGTGAACCTGATTTCGTATGAATGCGAGCTCAATGGAACGATCGATGGCAACGGAAAGATCAATCCCGGCTTCTTCAAGGGTATCGACGCATGCGGAGCGGCGGTGAAGCCCTATGGTCTCGAGCTCGGATACGTTCTGTACAGGCGCGATGACGGCCACGAGACGTATGACCTTCTGCTGGACGGCGGCGACGAGCTCATCTGGGCGGAGGAGGGCTGCGATCCCGAGGACTGGGACAAGGCCTTCATCGATCTGCGGCTGGACAGCACGCTGACGCACGTGTATTGACGGAATCGCCCGCATGTCATCGCGTTCTGCGATGGGATGCGGGCGATTTTTGCGCGCCGGAACGCCTTCCGCGCCGGGGACATATGCTGGTTCTGGAGGTGGATTGCCATGAGACAATGCTGTGGTTGCGGCTGCGGTCGCGGCAGAATGTGCCTGCCGCTGTGCGTGATTCCCCGGGCCGCGCCCGGCCGGGTGCGCGCCTACTGCTGCGGAGCGCCGAAGCTGGTGCGCGCAAACGATCCCGGAGCGTGCTGCGGGGAGTGCCGCTATATCCTCCGCCAGCCGATGATGGCCGAGATCCCCGTGGAGATCGGCGCCTCGGCATTCGCGGGCACTCCGTTCCTCCAATTTGATCCGCAATGCAATTGCTGGAAATGGGAGGAAAACAAGTGAGTTGTAATTGCGCACGCACGGCGTGCAACACTTCGATTGATTATACCCTGGTGCCCGGCGACCGCATCCTGCCCTTTGAATTCACGCTGGATCTGGAGAACTCCAACCTCTATCCCGAGGCGGGGGAGAACCAGCGCTTCTGCTACACGGTGCGGGGCATGGGCGAGGACAATTCGGACTTCGCCGATCTGAGCCACTTCGTGCTGGACGTGTGCCCGGAAATTACCGAGGATATGCTGGAAAATGTGAGCGTGGTGATCGACGGCGTGCCCCAGGAGGTCGAGATCGGCGAAAACGTCGAGATCCGAACCGAGGCGCAGCCCGATCCCACCACCGGCTGTGCGGGCCTGAAGGTGGACTTCGGCCTGGATAAGGTGGACGGTGTGATGCAGTTCTGCTTCGAGCTGATCCGTCCCTTCGCCATCGGAGCGGTGCAGGTCTGCGTCAAGGGCGGCCAGCAGACGGCCAGCGGACTGGCGATCTGCGGCCCGGTCTGCGGCGGAGAGACCTCCTGCACGGTCTACGGAAGCCAGCGCGCCACCGTCTGCGTTCCGGTCACGGTCACGCCCTTCGCCACCGTAGGCGACACCGTCACCCGCTGCTGCGGCAACCCCACGGTCACGCCGGGTACGGCGATTTGCCCGGGGACGCTCATGGGCAGCTGCGTGTTTACGATCAGCCAGGACGTGTGCATCACCGTGCCCGTGGCCTTTGGCGCGGCGGCGGTCGTGGGACGCTACAGCGTGCTCTGCGGCGGCGCGACCACCGGCGACAACTGCCCGAACTGCGGCGTCACGAACTGACAGAAAGCGAATCTGCGGGGAAGAAAGATACTCTGCGGGGCCGGCGGCACCTTTCGGTGCTGCCGGCTGTTTACATTCCACTGAGGGATATTGTCGGGTTTTGTTATGTTTTCTCATGTGCAAATTATTAAAAGTGTAGAATTGGTCGGTTTTTACTGCAATATATATTGACAAGAGTCAATAATGCGTGCTATACTTGGTTTACAAACCAGTATACCGGTATGCGCGATAATAAAGGCATCGTAAATTTTTCGATTCGACTACGGTGAACGGAGGTAAGGGTACAAGATGAAGGCCGTTGTAAAGTATGCGGACGGAGCTCAGAGCTTTGGCATGCGAGACGTGGCCAAGCCGGAACCCGCACGGGACGAGCTTTTGCTGGAGGTTCGCACAGTCGGCATCTGTGGAACCGACATACATATCATTCGGGATGAATATCCCCACAGCACGCCTGTGACGCTGGGCCACGAGTACGTGGCCACGGTGGTGGACATGGGGCCGGAGGCGGAGGGCTTCGCGCTGGGAGACACGGTGGTTTCCCTGGCCTGCGCCTACACCTGCGGGGAGTGCAAATACTGCAAATCCGGGCTGAACATGATGTGCCCCGAGCGGCTCTCCATCGGCTCCTGGCGCAACGGCGCGATGTGCAGATACATCGTGGTGCCCGCGAAGAGCTGCTTCAAGGTGGACGGCGCGCCCACGGACGAGATGGCGGCCTACGAGCCCGTGGCCTGCTGTGCGCGCGCGGTGCATGAGATCGGTCAGGTGACGAGCGACGATCTGGTGTTCATCAGCGGCGCTGGCCTGATGGGTCAGATCTGCATGCAGCTGTGCAAACGGGCCGGCGCGCGGGTCGTGGTTTCCGGCCTGCCTGCGGATGCGGAGCGCCTGGCGCTGGCCGCTTCCCTGGGCGCGGACAGGACCGTCACCTCCCCCGACGAGATTGCGGCGGTGCTGAAGGAAATGGGCGAACCCGGCTTCACCCTCTCCTTTGAATGTGCGGCAGCGGCGCCCTCGCTGGCGAACTGCATCCGCTTCTCCGAGAAGCACGCCCGCGTGGTGCAGGTGGGCCTGTACGGAAAGCCCATCGCCGTGGACATGGACGGCGCGCTGTACAAGGAGCTGCGCCTGCTGACCAGCTTCGGCTCCAATCCCTCCAGCTGGCGGAAGATGCTGGAGGTCGTGAAGGATCTTACGCTCAAGCCCTACCTGACCCACGTGCTGCCGTTGAGCCAGTGGGAACAGGCCTTCAAGGATGTCAACAGCGGCAAGTATTTCAAGGTACTGATGCAAATCGACACGGAATGAGGGGATTTTACCAATGAGTGAGAATCGCTATCTGAAGTGGCTGTCCTCCGAGACGCCCTCCGTCTACTGGCACGACAGCGCCATCGTTCCCGAGCTGGACGCCGCCATCGAGAATGGCGCGTGCGGCCTGACCACCAACCCCTTCCTGATCGGCGCAACGCTGAAGGCCCAGCCGGACTTCTGGAAGAGCGTGCTGCCGGGCGTCCCCGCGGATGTGAAGGGTGACGCGCGTGCGGAGGAGTGGATTGCCCAGACGGTGACCTATCTGGCGAACAAG
>CAMBWJ010000254.1 GCA_945871545.1 uncultured Clostridia bacterium
CGCTTCCAGCATCTCGGGAACGCACCGGATCACGCCGATGCCGGTCCTGATGTAGCGGATGTTGACCGCGTGATGTCTGCCACACTCACAGTCGAAGCCCCGGGGATCGATCAGCTCCGCGATGGACTTGTTGGAAAGATTCAGCATGCGTATCTTCTCCTTATAAAAGGGGCGGACATGGGTGTCCGCCCGGTATGTTTATTATGGATCAGTTGTGTCCGATGACCGCCTTGATGCGGCGCACGCCTGCGGAGGAAGCCTCCTCCTTCTTGATCTTGAAGGAAACGAGGTCGCCGGTGTTGCTGGCGTGGGGGCCGCCGCAGATCTCCTTGGAGAACTCGCCCATGGTGTAGACCTTGACGCGCTCGCCGTACTTGCTCTCGAACAGGCCCATTGCTCCCTGCGCCTTGGCCTCGGCCACGGTCATCTCCTCGCACACGACGGGAGCCTTGGCCTGAATGGCCACGTTCACCAGGCGCTCGACCTCGGCCTTCTCCTCCTCGGTCATCTTGCGGCCGAAGGAGAAGTCGAAGCGCAGGCGCTCGGCGGTGATGTTGGAGCCCTTCTGGTGCACCTCGTCGCCCAGAACCTTGCGCAGGGCAGCCTGCAGCAGGTGGGTGGCGGTGTGCAGCTTCGCGGTCTCCTCGCTGTTGTCGGCCAGACCGCCCTTGAAGCGCTGCTCCGCACCGGCGTGGCTGTTCTCCTGATGCTTCTTGAAGCGCTCCTCAAAGCCGGCCTCGTCCACGGTCACGCCCTTCTCGGCGGCCATCTCCCTGGTGATCTCGATGGGGAAACCGTAGGTGTCGTAGAGCTTGAAGGCGCTGCGGCCGTCGATCACGGTGCAGGCGGCGATCTTCGCATCCAGCGTCGCGTCGTCGATGCTGCCGTCCTTGACCTTCTCGATCACGGGCAGGTTTTCCGGCGCGGGGGGCAGCTGCTTCAGCGCGGCGGCGACGGCGTCGGGGTTGGTCTTGTCAGCCTTCAGGGCCTCAAAGGCGGCCCTGCGGCGCTCCATGTTGCCGTAGACCTTCTCGAACTCCGCCTGACCCTTCTTCAGCGTGCGCTGGAAGCGCTCCTCCTCCAGCTTGAGCTGCTCCAGGATGAACCCGGCATGGCGCTCCAGCTCCGGATAGTTGTCCTTGTACTGGTCGATGATGACCTGGGCGATCTGGCAGGTGAAGCCCTCGGGCATGCCCAGCTTCATGCCGTGGCGCACGGCGCGGCGGATCAGGCGGCGCAGCACGTAGCCCTGATCCACGTTGGAGGGGGTCACGCCGCGGTCGTCGCCGATGATGAAGGTGGCGGTGCGCATGTGGTCGGAGATGATGCGGATGGACTTGGTGGTTTCCTCGTCCTGGCCGTACTTCTTGCCGGACAGCTCCTCGATCTTGCCGATGATGCCCGCGAAGATCTCGGTCTCGTACACGGTCTTTACGCCCTTGAGCACGCAATAGGTGCGCTCCAGGCCCATGCCGGTGTCCACGTTCTTCTGCTTCAGCGGGATGAAGGTGCCGTCGGCCTGCTTCTCATACTGCATGAACACGTCGTTCCAGATCTCCAGATAGCGTCCGCAGGAGCAGTCGGGGCCGCAGTTCGGGCCGCAGGCGGGCTTTTCGGTGATCCAGAACATCTCGGTGTCCGGGCCGCAGGGGCCGGTGATGCCGGCGGGGCCCCACCAGTTGTGCTTCTTGGGCAGGTAGAACAGGTGATCGTCCTTCACGCCCTGTGCACGCCAGAGGTTTGCGGCCTCCTCGTCGCGGGGGCAATCCGCGTCGCCCTCGAACACGGTGAATGCAAGGCGATCCTTGGGCAGGCCCAGCCACTCCTCGCCGGTCAGGAACTCCCAGCTCCACGGAATCATCTGCTCCTTGAAGTAGTCGCCCAGCGACCAGTTGCCCAGCATCTCGAAGAAGGTCAGATGGCTGGGATCGCCAACGTCGTCGATGTCGCCGGTGCGGATGCACTTCTGCACGTCGGTCAGGCGATGGCCCATGGGGTGCTTTTCGCCCATCAGATAGGGAACCAGCGGATGCATGCCCGCAGTGGTGAACAGCACGGTGGGGTCGTTCTCCGGAATGACCGACGCGCTGGGGATCACGGCGTGTCCCTTGGATTCAAAGAACTTGAGAAACAGGGCTCTCAGATCGTTGTAGGTCTTGATGTTGGCATTCATTGTAAATCTACCTCCGTATTGCCAAAAATAGATGCATCTTTCGCACTCAAGGACGAAAAGATGCACTTCGCGGTACCACCCTGATTGACAGACCAGCGCACAATTGCAGCTGATCCGCCCCCTCATGTGCCGCTAACGGGGCAACCGCCGCGCCATTTCCTGCGCGGAGCACGGGTGGAAATCCGCCCCCGGGGATGGCTGTTCCTCGCGCTGGCTGCCGCCTCGCACCCTCCGGCGGCTCTCTGAAAGCGCTGCGAAAAATCTGTTCCCCGTATGCCTCAATTATGATTGTCGCTCCCTCTGAGGAGTGCGCGACCCGGCCAAGTCTTCGACTTGCCCAATCAACATTTACGAGGGTATTATAGCATTCAATAGGAAAAAAATCAACCCGGCCGCGCGGGGCGGACGGGTTAAATTGTCTCATCGGATATATCGCCGCAATGGAAAACCCTTTCCGGAGAAAGCCTTGCGTCATTTGTCCGCACCGTGGTATAATGTCTTTGAGGGAGGTGAAATCATGCCAACGGAGGAGAGCATTCGCAATGCGATCAACGACCTGAAATCGACCTACGCGCTGCGAACGGTCAGCATCTTTGGCTCCTATGCCGAGGGACGGGCGACCGCAAGCAGCGATCTGGACCTGCTTGTGGAGTTTGACCAGCCTGTGGTTTCCTTGATTCAACTCAATGCCCTGAAATACGACCTGGAGGACGCACTTGGCTTGCCCGTGGATGTGATTCATGCCCCGCTGCCAGCCGACAGCATGATTCAGCCTGGAAAGGTGGTTCGAGTGCTGTGAATGGTCGGGATCGCCAGACATGTGAAAAGTTGCTTGCCGAAATCGCCATCATCAGGGATTTGCTCGAAGGCATTTCTCCAGAGGATTTCCTCTGCGATGAACGCACGGTTCGGGCCGTCTGCATGACGCTGATCAACATCGGCGAACTGGTGAAGAATCTCACCCCGGCGTTAAAAGACGCGCACAGGGAGATTCCGTGGCGCGCCATCTCGGGAATGCGCGACGTCACTGCCCATAAATATCAGACGCTTCGCAAGGAGGACGTGTACCGCACCTGCGCGGATGACATTCCCGCCTTTGAAAAGCAACTGATCCGGCTGGTTCAGGAAGCAGAATAAGAGATGCATTCAGAAATTCCTGTAGACACGAACGATGATCTACAGGAATTTTGTTTCGTGCGCTGCGATGAAATCGACTTCCCCTTTCCCGTCAAAAAACATCAAATCTTAATGCACCTGTCCTCTACTGCATGTATAATAGTAGCATCTGATTTTTCACAGGTGGGGAACACGGATGCAATACAATGAAACTTACGACGCGGTGGTCATCGGCGCGGGGCACGCGGGCTGCGAGGCCGCGCTGGCCTGCGCGCGCATGGGCCACAGCACGCTGCTGGTCACGCTGAATCTGGATTCGCTGGCGATGATGCCCTGCAATCCCTCCATCGGCGGCACGGCGAAGGGCCATCTGGTGCGGGAGCTGGACGCGCTGGGCGGCGAGATGGGCCGCGCCATCGACGACGTGTTCATCCAGAGCCGCATGCTCAACACCGGAAAGGGGCCTGCGGTGCACTCGCTGCGCGCCCAGGCCGACAAGAAGGCGTATCAACTGCGCATGCGCCGCGCGGTGGACGACTGCGAGAGGCTCGACCTGCGTCAGGCGGAGATCAAGCAGATCTTCGTGGAGAACAGCCGCGTGACGGGCGTGGAGACCACCAAGGGATCGAAGGTCGGCTGTCGCGCCGCCATCGTGTGCACGGGCGTGTACCTGAAGTCCCGCATCAT
>CAMBWJ010000255.1 GCA_945871545.1 uncultured Clostridia bacterium
GGCGGATCGACCTATCTGGTCAACGGCAACATGGTTCCCGTCAATCTCTGCGGCATCACGCAGTTGATTGCAGCCGCTGCCGCAGCGGAAGCGGCACAAAACGCGCCAGACCAGCAGGAGGACAGCTCTCAGGATAACTCTCCGCAACAGAATCAGAAGAAGTCGCCCCAGAGGCGAAGAAAACCCAAGAAGGAGGAACAGCCGGATGAACCAACCGAAGCTGACACTGGGCAGCCTGTTTGACGGCATTGTCTGGGCAGCCGGGAAGGAGCAATTAGTATGAACAAGTTTTGGAACTGGGTCAGGAATGAGGACACCGGCCAGCGATCCCTGTACCTTGAGGGCGTGATCGCCCAGGAGAGTTGGTTCGGGGATGAAATCACCCCTGCGGCCTTCAAGAGCGAGCTGAACGCCGGGGATCAGCCGATCACCGTCCACATCAACAGCGTCGGCGGCGACTGTGTGGCCGCCAGTCAGATCTACACCATGCTCATGGACTATCCGGCGGATGTGACGGTGCAGATCGATGGCCTTGCCGCGTCCGCTGCGTCGGTCGTCGCCATGGCGGGAACGAAGGTCTGCATGAGCCCCACGGCACTGATGATGGTGCACAATCCCTGGACGAATGCCAGCGGTGACGCGAAGGACATGCAGAAGGCCATCGCCCTTCTGGATGAGGTCAAGGAGAGCATCATCAACGCCTATGAGATCAAGACCGGCATGGATCGGCAGAGCCTTTCCAACCTCATGGACGCGGAAACCTGGATGAACGCCTACCGCGCAAAGGAGCTGGGCTTCTGCGATGAAGTGCTGTTCGATGGTGAGGAGCCGTCCGAAAAGGTGGCTTTTTCCTTTTCCAGCCGCGCCGCCGAGGTGCAGCTCATGAACCGCGTGAAGGCTTCGCTCCCGGAGGAACAGCCTGCATCCACAGAAGTGCCCGCAGCTGAGAGCTCTGCCGCACCTCATGGCACGACTGAACCAACACCATCTGCTCCGCCCGCGTCCCCGGACCCGCCCCGTATGAGGGTGCTGTATGCCGACACCCGTCTTGAACACCTGCGATATTGAAAAGGAGGACCCCTATGAATCAGATTCTTGCACTGCGTGAAAAGCGCGCCTCCCTCTGGGACGCTGCGAAGAAGTACCGCGACGCCCACATCGGCAGCGACGGCACCATGACTGCCGAGGACGCCGCCACCTATGACCGCATGGTCGATGATGTCGACCGCATGAAGAAGGAAATCGACCGGCTGGAGCGTCAGGAGGCCATCGAGAATGAGATGAACAAGCCCGTCAGCCAGCCCATCGTGAACCATCCCGATGATGGTCAGCCTAAGGAAAAGGAGAAGCGCGGCACGGCCACCGATGCGTACAAGACCGCATTCTGGAACATGGTGCGCGCCAAGGCCATGTCCTATGAGATTCACAACGCGCTGAAGATCGGCGAGGATGACCATGGCGGCTATCTGGCCCCTGACGAGTTTGAGCGCACCCTGGTCGAGGCGCTGGAGGAGCAGAACATCTTCCGCCAGTTTGCCCACGTCATCACCACCTCCAGCGGCGACCGCAAGATCCCCGTGGTGGCGTCCAAGGGCACTGCCAGCTGGATCGACGAGGAAGCCGCCTTCCCGGAGAGCGACGATACCTTCGGCATGCTGTCCATCGGCGCGTTCAAGCTGGCCACCACCATCAAGGTCAGCGACGAGCTGCTGCACGACAGCGTGTTTGACGTGGCTTCCTACATCGCCAAGGAGTTCGCCCGCCGCATCGGTGCAGCGGAGGAGGAAGCCTTCTTCACCGGCAACGGCATCGGCCGTCCCACCGGCATCCTGAACGCGACCGGCGGCGCGGAGACCGGCGTCACCAGCGCGGGCGCGAACATCAGCTTTGATGATGTGATCGACCTGTACTACTCCCTGCGCTCCCCGTACCGCCGCAACGCCGTGTTCATGATGAACGACAGCACCGTCCGTGCCCTGCGCAAGCTGAAGAACGGCTCCGGTGATTATCTGTGGCAGCCCTCCGTGACTGCGGGCACGCCCGACACCATCCTGAACCGCCCCGTCTACACCTCTTCCTACATGCCGACCGTCGCTTCCGGCGCGAAGAGCATCCTGTTCGGCGATATGTCCTACTACTGGATCGCCGACCGCGAAGGCCGCACCTTCCAGCGGCTCAACGAGCTGTACGCGCCCACCGGTCAGGTCGGCTTCCTGTCCTTCGAACGTGTGGACGGCAAGCTGATCCTGCCGGAAGCCGCGAAGGTTCTGCAGATGAAGTCTTGATGAACCCGGGGGACGGCGCAATTCTGTACCGTCCTCCTATCCTTTGGAGGTGAAATGTATGAGCAATACCCGGAACTATATGGCACACGGCGGTGATGAGCTGGTCATTGGCGGCAAGCTGACCTTCCTGCCCGGCGCAACCGTGGAGGGCGCGGACGGCCTGTTTGACCTTCCCACCGGGACACAGCTCCCTGCGATGCCTGACAGCGAGGCCACGACCGTTGCCGTGCTGCGTGAGGATTACAACCGTCTGCTGGCTGCCCTGCGTACCGCCGGTCTGATGGCAGCCAAGTGAGGTGACTCCCGATGATCGTCACCGTTGACGAGATGAAGACGCACCTGCGCATCGAGGATGACGATGAGGATATGTACCTGGAATCTCTGATCGCACAGGCGCAGGCTGTCGCCGAGGACTTCTGCCGCACACAGTTTTCCGAAGCTGCGCCTGAGCCTGTGCGTCTGGCGGTGCTTCTCTTCGTCAGCCATTATTACGAGAACCGCGACAACCCCGACCGTGCTGTGTACGGCACCATGCGGATTGCCTTTGAAAACCTTCTCTATCCCTACCGAGACCCTGACAAGTTCTTCTGACGGAGGTGATTGGCCTTGCGAGGTTACAAAAACTTTGACGGCACGCCGCACCCCGGCAATCTCCGGCACAGGGTTGAGATCGGCTACACCGAGAATGCGGTCAACGAAAACGGCTACCCGGATGCCCAAGATGTGGTGCTGTGCCGGGTCTGGGCGTCTGCTACGGACGCGGGCAACCAGCACTATCGCAGCGCGGACGTCATGAACACCGAAGCTGTGGTCAACTTCACCATCCGCTATCGGGATGATGTGAAGCCCGGCATGTGGGTGAAGTTCCGGGGCGACAAGTGGATCATCTCCACGCTGGGCGAGTATTCATTCCAGAAGACTTACCTCGGTCTGAAGGCATCTATCGCCAAGGGGGTAAGCGGGTGAAGCAGGTGCAGGAAGCTCTCAGGGATATCGGCATTCCCGTCATGGCGGGTGTGTGGCGAGCAACCTCGTCCCAGCAGAATCCGCCCCCGCAGTACGCGGTGTACTCCAGCACCACCACCGAGGCCGCGCATCAGGACGACCATGTGCAGTCGCTTCGCACCTATGTCTACCTGAACCTCTGGAGCGACAGCGACCCGACTGAAACCGCCGCGGCTATCCGAAACGCCATGTACAGGTATGGCTTTTCCATGATCGAGGAGTCCGACAAGGGCTACAATCAGCCGAGCTATGACACCGCCACACGGCAGTACACCGTACAGTGGACGTGGTGCTGGTATGAGGAGGTGCATGCGGATGCCCCTTGAAACGGAAGGGTTTGACGCCTTTATGAACGACATTGGCCGGATGGCACAGGCTATGGACGCCGACGACACCGGTGCGGCTACAGCCCAGGCGATTCTCCGGAAGGCCGCCCAGCCCATACACACACAGATGAAGCAGAACGCTTCCTCCGACCCCGCTATCATCACGGGAGCCCTGAATCGCTCCATCCTCGTCGGCAAGGTGCGGAAGCGCCAGTCCAGCGGGCAGACCATCACCATTGGCGTGCACCACTCGGAGGCCGATGCCTTCTACGCGAATCCTGTCGAATACGGGCACGGCGGTCCTGCGCCGGCTCCCGCGCATCCCTTCGTCCGTCCTGCCTTCGATGTCAGA
>CAMBWJ010000256.1 GCA_945871545.1 uncultured Clostridia bacterium
GAGGTGGGCACGAACTCGTGGAGCGGCGGATCCAGGAAGCGGATGCAAACCGGCATGCCCTCGAGGGCCTCGTAGAGCTGCTCGAAGTCGCCCTGCTGGTAGGGCAGGATCTTGTTCAGCGCGATCTCGCGCTCAACGGCGGTATCGGAGCAGATCATCTCGCGGAAAGCAGCGATGCGGTCCGCCTCGAAGAACATGTGCTCGGTGCGGCACAGGCCGATGCCCTCAGCGCCCAGCTCGCGGGCCTTCTTCGCGTCGGCGGGGGTGTCGGCGTTGGTGCGGACCTTCAGGGTGCGGAACTTGTCGGCCCAGCCCATGATGGTGCCGAAGTTGCCGGAGATCTCCGCGTCCACGGTCTTGATCAGGCCGTCGTAGATGTTGCCGGTGGAGCCGTCGATGGAGATGCAGTCGCCCTCGTGGTAGGTCTTGCCCGCCAGGGTGAACTCCTTGTTCTCCTCGTCCATGGCGATGTCGCCGCAGCCGGAGACGCAGCACTTGCCCATGCCGCGGGCAACGACGGCCGCGTGGCTGGTCATGCCGCCGCGCACGGTCAGGATGCCCTGGGCGGCCTTCATGCCGGTGATGTCCTCGGGAGAGGTCTCCAGGCGAACCAGAACGACCTTCTTGCCGTCGGCGTTCCAGCGCTCAGCGTCCTCAGCGGAGAACACGATCTGACCGCAGGCAGCTCCGGGGGAAGCGCCCAGACCGCGGCCGACGGGGGTGGCGGCCTTCAGGGCCTTTGCGTCGAACTGGGGATGCAGCAGGGTGTCCAGGTTGCGGGGGTCGATCATCAGAACGGCCTCTTCCTCGGTCTTGTGACCTTCGGCAACCAGATCGACAGCGATCTGCAGGGCGGCGGGAGCGGTGCGCTTGCCGTTGCGGGTCTGCAGCATGAACAGCTTGCCCTTCTCAACGGTGAACTCCATGTCCTGCATGTCGTGGTAGTGATTTTCAAGAATAGAGCAGACCTTGACGAACTGCTCGTAGGCCTCGGGGAACTTTTCGGCCATCTGCGCGATGGGCATGGGGGTGCGCACGCCGGCGACAACGTCCTCGCCCTGGGCATTGGTCAGGAACTCGCCCATCAGCTTCTTCTCGCCGGTGGCGGGGTCGCGGGTGAACGCAACGCCGGTGCCGCAGTCGTCGCCCATGTTGCCGAAGGCCATGGACTGCACGTTGACGGCGGTGCCCCAGGAGTAGGGGATGTCGTTGTCGCGGCGATAGACGTTCGCGCGGGGGTTGTCCCAGCTGCGGAACACGGCCTTGACGGCGCCCATCAGCTGTTCCTTTGCATCGGAGGGGAAGTCGGTGCCGATCTTCTCCTTGTACTCGGCCTTGAACTGGCCGGCCAGCTCCTTGAGATCCTCGGCGGTGAGTTCAACGTCCAGCTTGACGCCCTTCTTCGCCTTCATCTCGTCGATGAGAACCTCGAAGTACTTCTTGCCGACTTCCATGACGACGTCGGAATACATCTGGATGAAGCGGCGATAGCAGTCCCAGGCCCAGCGGGGATTGCCGGACTTCTCTGCCAGAACCTCAACGACCTGCTCGTTCAGGCCCAGGTTCAGGATGGTATCCATCATGCCGGGCATGGAAGCGCGGGCACCGGAGCGAACGGAAACCAGCAGCGGATTCTCCAGATCGCCGAACTTCTTGCCGGTGATCTCTTCCATCTTCTCGATGTACTCCATGATCTGCGCGGTGATCTCCGCGTTGATCTGGCGGCCATCCTCGTAGTACTGGGTGCAGGCTTCGGTCGTGATGGTGAAGCCCTGGGGCACAGGCAGACCGATGTTGGTCATCTCGGCCAGGTTGGCGCCCTTGCCGCCCAGCAGGTTTCTCATGTTCGCGTTGCCTTCGCTGAACAGATATACATACTTGTGTGCCATGTTGATCCTCCTACCAAAAATTCAAATTCTCTGGTCAAATCTCGAATAGCACTTTATTATAGTAAGAATTTGCTCCCGAAGGCAAGCACTTTTTTGTTAACTTGTACCAAAACCGCTTGATTTAAATATAATATTCTGAAAATCCCCGGTGGAAGTTTGCGGTTTTGTTGTTGACGGTTTACATTTTTTGCGCGATAATAAAATGGGTATGGATTGATCGATTTCACATGTTTTCGGAGGTTGCATGGCACAGAAAATTTCCGCCGTCGATCCCCGCAGCCCCGCTGCGCGCGCAGGTTTGCGGCCCGGCGACGAGCTGCTCTCCATCGGCGGCGAGCCGGTGATCGACTTTCTGGATTACCAGGCGCTGACCGCCGAGCGGCGCATGGAGCTGGTTGTCCGCCGGGATGGACAGATCAAGAAGCTCAGCATCCGCAAGGGCGAGTACGATCCCCTGGGCCTGGAGTTCGAGCGGCCCATGATGAGCGGCATGCGGCTGTGCTGCAACAAGTGCCTGTTCTGCTTTGTGGATCAGCTGCCCGGGCACGTGCGGCCCAGCATGCGCGTCAAGGACGACGACTGGCGCATGAGCCTGATGATGGGCAACTATGTGACCCTGACCAACGTCTCCGACCGTGAGCTGGACCGGATGATCGCGCGCCACGCATCGCCGCTGTACATCTCCGTGCACGCGGTCGATCCCGGGCTGCGCAGCCATATTCTGGGTCAGGAGCGCGGAAGGCGGCTGCTGGATCAGCTCCATCGCCTCTCCGACGGCGGCGTGGAGTTTCACACTCAGGCGGTGCTCTGTCCCGGAATCAACGACGGAGCCGCCCTTGAAGAAACCATCGAGACCCTGGCGAACATCCCCGGCACGCTGTCGCTGGCACTGGTGCCGGTGGGGCTGACCGGGCATCGCGAGGGACTGCATCCGCTGCACACCTACACCCGCGACGAGGCCCGCGCGGTGATCGACATCGCGAACCGCTGGCGGGAGAAGTTTCTTAAAGAGCGCGGCACACGCTTCGTGTTCCCTTCGGACGAGTTCTATCTGCAGGCGGGCATGGCGCTGCCGGAGGACGAGGAATACGAGGACTACGGACAGATCGACGACGGCGTGGGACTCTTGCGCGCGCTGGAGACCGAGTTCCACGCGGCCTGGGAGGAGCTGGACGAAACCGAGAGACGCGGGGACGGTGCGAAAAAGAAATGCATCTGCGCCTGCGGCGTGTCCGCGGCGGCGTTTCTGCAGGAGCTGTTCGCCCGGCATCCCATCACCGGCATTGAAATGCGGGTCATCCCCGTGAAGAACCGCTTCTTCGGCGAGAGCGTGACCGTGTCCGGCCTGATCACCGGCGGCGATCTCACCGAGCGACTGAGGGACGAGGACGGCGAGGCCGTGTTCATCACCGAGTGCATGCTGCGCAGCGAGGGCGACCGCTTCCTCGACGACATGACCCTCGACGAAGCCCGGCGCATCCTCGGCAGGCCCATCATCCCGGTGGGCCGCAGCGGGGACGACCTGTTACAGTCGTTGAGGGGTTACGCTTAGGGGACGCCGTCCCCTAAGAACCCCTGCCAGGGGAAATGATTTCCCCTGGACCCCTCAATATGGCGCGCAATGCGCGCCAGGAAATAATTATTAAAGAGACACCCATCGTATCAGCGACGACAAACGGGCTGAAAGCGATAATTAAATTATATTTTCAGGCGCGCATTGCGCGCCATACCGGGGATTCTTAAGGGCGTCACGCCCTTAAGCGGGGTTTCAGGGGCAGCGCCCCTGACCGTAACCCCCCAACGAACAGGAGGAACGAGCATGGCAAAGCCTCTGGTCGCCATTGTGGGCAGACCGAATGTGGGAAAATCTACCTTTTTTAATACGATGGCGGGTCGCCGGGTATCCATTGTGGAGAACACGCCGGGCGTAACCCGCGACCGGGTGTATCTGGACTGCGAGTGGCAGAACTACAAGTTCACGCTGATCGACACGGGCGGAATCGACCCGACCAGCGAGGATCCGCTGCTGCAGCAGATGCGCCGCCAGGCGGAGATCGCCATCGAGA
>CAMBWJ010000257.1 GCA_945871545.1 uncultured Clostridia bacterium
TGGGACGCGGCGGTGAGCAGGATGACAATGGCCATGCGGGTGAAGATGATCAGCAGGGCGTCGAAATCCACCTGACCCGCGCCGATGATGAGGTCCACCGCGTCGCCGGTGAGCACCGGCAGGTACAGCGTCAGCGCCACGGAGACCACGGCGAAGATCAGCGAGAGCACGATGTAGAGCCGGGAGTCGGCAGTGTAGGCAAGCACCCTGCGCAGGGTGGCGCGCTGTGTGGAAGTGCGTGCTTTGGACATGTCACTGCACCTCCTTCCGGAACTGGGATTCATAGATCTCGCGGTAGACGGCGCAAGTCCTGAGCAGCTCGTCGTGGGAGCCGATGCCGGCCACCTGGCCGTCGTCCAGCACCACGATGCTGTCGGCGTAGCGCACGGAGTTGCTGCGCTGGGAGACGATGAACACGGTGGGATGGTAGGGCAGCTTGCGGATCGTCATGCGCAGCCGCGCGTCGGTGGCGAAGTCCAGGGCGCTGGCGCTGTCGTCCAGAATCAGGATCTCCGGGCGGCGCACCAGCGCGCGGGCGATGGTCAGGCGCTGGCGCTGTCCGCCGGACAGGTTGCGCCCGTTCTGCTCCAGCATGCCGTCCAGACCGCCCTTGGCCGCAAGTACGTCCTCGGCCTGTGCGGCGCGCACCGCTTCAAGAATGGTCTCGTCATCGGCGTTGGGGTTGCCCCAGAGCAGATTTTCGCGGATGCTGCCCTTGAACAGCAGCGCCCTCTGCGGCACCACGCCGATGCGGCCCCGCAGCTCCTCCAGCCGGTAGCGGCGCACGTCCAGGCCGTCCACACGGACGCAGCCCTGGGTGGCGTCGTAGAAGCGGGGGATCAGGTTCACCAGCGAGCTCTTGCCCGAGCCGGTGCCGCCGATGACGCCGATCATCTGGCCCCGGCGGACGGAGAAGTGCACGTCGGTGAGCACGTCGGACGCGCCCTCGGAATAGCGCAGGCTCACGTGCTCGAATTCCACGCTGCCCAGATCCGCGGCCTCGGGGGTTTCAATGTCCCGCGGGGAGGCCATGCCCGGGCGCACGCTCAGCACGGCGCTGACGCGGTTGGCGCAGGCGGCGGCCTTGGACACGGTGATGATGAGGTTCGCCAGCTTGATCAGCTCCACCAGAATCTGGCCGATGTAGTTGACCAGCGCTACGACCTGGCCCTGGCTGAGCGCGCCCGCGTTGACCCGCACCGCGCCGGTGTTCAGCAGCGCGATCAGCGCGGCGTTGATGGCGATGTAGGTCAGCGGGTTCATCAGCGAACTGATCTTGCCGGACAGGCTCTGCAGGCGGGTCAGTCCCGCGTGCTGGCGGTCGAATTCGGCGATTTCGTCATCCTCGCGGCCGAAGGCGCGCAGCACGCGGGTGCCGCTCAGGTTCTCCCGGGTCAGCAGCAGCACACCGTCCAGCTGGGCCTGGGTCTTTTTGTACAGCGGCATGGTGATCAGCATGATGCCGAACACGATCACCGCCAGCACCGGTATGGCCACCGCGAACACCAGCGCGCAGCGCACGTCGATGGTGAAGGCCATGATCATCGCGCCGAAGACGATGAAGGGCGAGCGCAGGAACAATCGCAGGCCGAGGTTCACACCCGACTGCACCTGGTTGATGTCGCTGGTCATGCGGGTGATGAGCGTGGAGGTGCCGATGCGGTCGAGGTCGGCAAAGCCCAGTTTCTGGATGTGGGCGAACACCGCGTGGCGCAGCTTCGTGGCCAGACCCACGGCGGCCTTCGCGGCGAAGTACTGGGCGGTCACGCTGCTGGCCAGGCCGATCAGGCCCAGCAGCACCAGAACCGCACCCATGCGCAGGATGTAGCCCGCGTCGCCGCCGGGGATGCCCTTGTCGATAATGGCGGCAATGACGAAGGGAACGATCAGCTCGAAGCAGGCCTCCAGCAGCTTGAACAGCGGGCCGAGGATGCTCTCCTTCCGATAATCTCGCAGATAGGATAGAACTTTTTTCATACGTTTGTGCCGTACTGGCAGGTTCACCAGCCTTTCGTGCATATTCTACCATATATACTGAATATTTACAAGCCCATGTGCGCGAACCTCGCGCTCCGCGCAACACGCCGCCGCTTTACAGCGGGCGGGGATTGCTATATAATATGTATATACAAATCTGCATGGGAGAATGACAAAATGCATGTACTGATCGCAAACGACGACGGAATTTTTGCGCCGGGCATCCGCGCGCTGGCGAAAGCAGCCGCTGCGGCGGGACATCGGGTGACGGTGTTCGCGCCGGACGAGCAGCGCAGTGCCGCGGGCCATTCCTTTTCCATCACCAAGCCGCTGCATGCGCGCCCTGTGGAGTACGACGGCATCCGCGCCTTCAGCGTGGACGGCACGCCTGCGGACTGCGCGCGCCTGGGCCTGTACCTGCTCAAGGACGATCCGGTGGACTTCGTGCTGGCGGGCATCAACAAGGGCGCAAATCGCGGCGCGGCCATCCTCTACTCCGGCACCGTGGGCGCGGCCATGGAGGCCTCGCTGTGCGGCGTTCCGGGGCTGGCGGTGTCGCTGTGCTCCCATCTGGACCGGGACTACGAGGAGGCCGCCGCGCTGGGCGTTCGCGCCATGGAGTGGGCGGTGCATCATCCGCTGCCCCGGGGGGAAATCTACAACCTGAACGTGCCCTTCGGAGTGAAGATCCGGGGCGTGCGCTCGGCAAGCATCTCCAACGAGTACATCTTCCCGCCGGATTACCTGCCGGACGGCGCGGGCGGCTACGTGCTTGCGGAGGAACAGGACGCGCTTCCGGAGACCGACCCGAATTCCGACCTGAACCTGACGAACGCGGGCTATGCGTCCATGCAGGTGCTGACCTGGAAGTTGCTGTCGGACACGCCGATGCCGGATCTGTCCGACCTCGCGCCGGAACTGGAGGAAGAATGATGCGCACGGAGCTCGAAATTGAACGGAAATATCTGATCCGCATGCCGGATGTGGCTGCACTCGCCGCGATGCCGGGCTGCGTGATCTGGGACGTGGAGCAGACCTATCTGAACCGGGGCGCGGACGGCAGCTCGCGGCGCATCCGCAAAATTGAGGTCGGCGGCGCGGTGAAGCACGTCTTTACCCGCAAGCGCCGCGTGGACGAAATGAGCTGCGAGGAGACCGAGGGCGAGATCAGCCCGGAGGAGTATGCAGAACTGGCGAAGCAGGCCGACCCCGCGCGCAGGCCCGTGGCGAAGCGGCGCTATCGCATTCCCTATGAAGGGCAGCTGCTGGAGGTGGACGTGTACCGCTTCTGGAGCGACCGCGCCACGCTGGAGATCGAATTGAAGGACGAGAGTCAGCAGGTGCAGCTGCCGGAGTGGCTGAATGTGATCCGCGAGGTGACGGGGGAGGACGCGTACAAGAACCTGAACCTGGCGCTGCACGTGCCGATGGAGCCCATCGACGGAGGAGACGCATGAGTGTGCAGAATGTGCCGGAGAAGCTGCAAGCGTGGTTCGCGGCGCATCCGCGCTTCGTTCTGGCCTTCTCCGGGGGCTGCGATTCGGCCTACCTGTTCTATGCCGCGACGGTCTGCGGGGCGGACTTTGCCGCCTGTTACGTGAAGTCGGCCTTTCAGCCGGAGTTTGAGATGGAGGATGCGCGTCGGCTGGCGAGGGAACTGGGCCGGGAGATCGACATAATCGAACTGGACGTGCTCTCGGACGAAAAGGTGCGCGCAAACCCGAAGGATCGCTGCTACTTCTGCAAGCAGCGCATCTTTTCGGCCATCTGCGACCGTGCCCGGACGCTGGGCCACGAGCTGGTGATCGACGGCACGAACGCCTCCGACGATGCATCTGACCGTCCCGGCATGCGCGCGCTGCGTCAGCTGCGGGTGGAATCCCCGCTGCGCAGCTGCGGAATCTCCAAGGCCGAGGTGCGCGCTCTCTCGTACAAAGCCGGGCTGTTCACCTGGAACAAGCCCG
>CAMBWJ010000258.1 GCA_945871545.1 uncultured Clostridia bacterium
GGGGGACGAAAAAAGCTCCGCCCCAAATTGCAGGGGCGAAGCTGAGCTTCGCGGTACCACCTTGCTTCAGCGCAGAGCATGCTCCGCGCCCTTGCCTGCCCTGTATCGGGAGCGCCCGGCAGGATTTCATCGCGCGCATGGCGATGCGTTCTCCTGCGTACTCGGGAGGCCGGAGCGATTTGTGCAGGCTGCGCGCCTTTCAGCCATGGGCGCGCTCTCTTGAAAGCTGCGGTCAGATCGCCTTCTCCGTCTGTGTACGGCTTCTATTATACCCATTTGACGCGGGTTGCGCAAGCCCTATTTGGACGAAGTTCGGGGAGAAAGAGAGCCCTGTTTCCTTTTGCGGAAACAGGGCGGAGCTTATGCCTTTTTGTTCCTGCGCAGGATGATCGCCAGCGCGGCGCACGCCGCCGCCAGCAGCGCAATCCACACGGCAATCCGGCTGTTGTCGCCGGTCTGCGGAAGAGCCGAGATGTTCGCCGACTCCCACTGCGCATAGAGCGTCATGTCGGAGGTCACTGTGAGCAGCTGCTTGTTCTCCAGCGTCTGGCCGGAGCCGTCGGCCGCGGTATTCCAGCCGCAGAAGACGTGGTTCTTTCGGGTGAACGTGTTGGCTGCCAGCGCCTGCGGCTGACCCGCGATAAAGACCTGCGCCTCCATGGTGCCCTCGCCGCCGTTGCTCTTGAAGGTCACCGTGTACTGGTTCGCGGTCCACTGGGCATACAGCGTCATGTCGGACGTCACCGTGATCTGCTGCTTGTCCGTGTAAGCGTCGCCGGAGCCGTCCGGAGCCGTATTCCAGCCGCAGAAGGCGTGATCCGCTTTGGTGAACGCATTGGCGGACAGAGCCTTCGTCTGCTTCGCGGCAAAGATCTGATCCTCCATGGCGCCCTCGCCGCCGTTGCTGTTGAAGGTCACCTTGAATTCCACAGCCTTGTCCCTGCTGCTGTGCATCAGCCACAGCTGCGTGCCGTAGTAGGGATTGGCGGTGCCCAGGTAGACGCCGTTGGCGGTGGAGGTGATGCAGCGCAGGCCGTGATTGGCCTCATCGCCGAAGCCGTCGCGGGTGATGGCGTCAAAGTTGACGCCGTCCTTGGAGACCAGCAGGTCAAAGCCGCGCTCGCACTGCTGGGCGTAGTAGTTGCAGCCGAAATAGTAGACGAAGTTGTGGATGGTCTCGTCGTAGACGACCGCATCGAGGACCTTGAAGATTTCGTCTACCATCGTCTTCAGGTTCTTCTGAAGCTCGTCCCTGAAGCCGTAGGCGTCGCGGAGCGAATACGTGGACGTGCGCGCAGACTTGATGTACTCCTGAAGAAGCTGCGCCGCATTCATCTTGAGGACCTTGTCCATCCTGTCGTACACGCTCTCCTTGAAGTCCTCATAATCGGCGAGCATCTTCCGGTAATCGGGGACCGGGTTCTTGTCAGCGGACATCTCCGTGGCGAAGCCGGCCAGCTTCTGATACAGCGCCAGCGTGTAGTCCGAGAAGACCATCTGCTTGAACCAGTTCAGAATCGGGGAGTCGTATTCGCCCAGCACGTCGTCCACCAGGCTCTGAAGTACATCGGCGCGGCCGCGGATGTCCTCGTATTCCATGTTGGCCACCGTGCCGTCGGTGATCTGCGTGAAGTTGTAGGTCAGCGTCGAGGTGTCGTAGGTGCCGATGTAGAATTCGTCATTGTGGACGCCCATGCGCCAGACATACTGGTTGGAGTTGTTGCCCAGGCCGGCGCCCAGGTTGCCGATCGGCCCCTTGGGGAAGTTCGGGTTGTCGTTCTTGCCGCCCACCTGAACAAACTCTTCTTTCTCGTTCATGCGGTACAGGTAGATGGAGTGATCCAGATCGTTGTACAGCAGCTCGAAGTTGCCGGTGGCGGGAATCTCGGCCAGATCCAGCATGGGGTCGTTGTAGGTGCCCAGGTACAGGTAGCCGTTATAGACCCACATGTTGCAGGACATGGAGTGGTCGATGCCCAGGCCGTAGCTGTACTTGCTTCCTGCCTTTTCGCCGATGATCTGCTTCCAGGTGAATTTGCCGTTCTCCTTCTTGCCGCGGTACATGGCGAAGCCCTGCTTGTTGATCTTGCCGTCGATGTTTTTGTCCGTGACCACGGTCACATACAGGTAACCGTTGTACTCGATGATGTCCCAGATGCCGCCGCCGTTCAGGCCGTCGATCTGCATCACGGCGGGCAGGCCGTCAAAGTCGTCTTGATCCGCGACGATGCGCCAGTTCTTGGCGTCGCTGCTGGCGACGATGATGCCGCCAGGCGTCTTGTTGCCGTCATAGTTGTCGGTTGCAAGGCACATCAGGATTTCATTGTCATACACCAGCAGACCATGAACGCCGTTGGAAACGCCGGGCGTGAAGCGGATATCATAGTAGGCGATCCGGGCGGTGTTCGTCAGCGGGTCCACCTCCACCAGCGTGGCCGTGGGGTTGCCCATGCCGGCGAAGTACAGCTTTCCGTTGAACTCGACAACCATGCGGTAGCCGGAAAGCGCATTCCAGTTTCTGGGGAATACCTGCTTGTCGCCCCAATGATCGGCCTCCCGGAAGATGATCTCGGCTTCGCCGGTCTTTTTGCTGACAGCAATGATGACAGGCCGCCAAGCGTTTACCTTGGATTTATCAAACTTGTCCACGCCGAACATCACTTCGACGATCTTCTCCGCAGCCTTGTCGGTGTCGAGGGAGGAGGGCAGGGTGCCGGCTTTCTGCATCCTGTCCAGCGAGGTCTTGACGTTGTTGTGGTAAATATAGAAGGTGGAATTGTAGCCAGTACCGATGTAGATATACTCGCTGTCCTCTCCGCCGTCCGCCATGGACCAGGAATAGGTATTGCCGCGATCCTGATCCTTGCCGGTCAGAATGGCGTCGACCTCGCCTGCGCCCCGCGTGGGATGGGAAATCTTGTCGATGGTATAGCCGCCTTTGGAGAATTTCCCCTGCTCGATCGGCTTGTAGCTGATGTTACCCTGGCCGTCCCTGACGACCTCGGCCCAGCCTGCTGTGGGAAGAAGTGCCAGCAGCAGCGCGCAGCACAGCAGAATTCCCACCCGTTTCATGAACTTCTTCTGCATTTTCCTTACCTCATCGTTCGTGTGTATCGTGTTGAATGAATTGCGACATGGCTGCCTTTTGCCATCGATGGGTTCCCCGCATCAGAATGAATTCTGCACCCCCACCTCTCCGCTGCATCTGTGACGATTAACAAATATTTTACAAAATGTTAATTTCTTGAAATATACTATAGCATACATGGCTGTGATATTCAACACTTTTATGAACTTTTTGCAAAGAAAAATCGGACGATCCGCGGGGCAATTCCTGCAAAGATGCTGGAATGCCCTGTGGATCGCCCGAAAAACAGGATGAAGAAAGTGTTAAGATTCTTCTTTGCCGGCCTTCTCCTCAAGCCTCTCGGAGAAGCGGTTGAGGCCGTAGATGCACGCGATGATGATGCCCATGACGATGAAGATGCCCAGCCAGCCCTCGACCATGTAGCGGAGGGAGGCGATAAACGCGCTCACATTGATCGACATAACGATAAATCTCCTTTATAGAATCGTAGGAAATTGCGTAAAGCGCCGTGTACGGCCCGCATCAGACCAGCGGGCCGATCATGGCCAGCACCAGACCGCCGGCGATGACGGACGCCACCTGACCGGCCACGTTCGCGCCGGCCGCCTGCATCAGGATAAAGTTGTACGGGTCCTCGTCGCGGGCCATCTTCGCGATGACGCGGGAGGACATCGGGAACGCAGAGATGCCGGCCGCGCCGATCATCGGGTTGATCTTCTTCCTGGCAAACAGGTTGATGAACTTGCCGAAGAACACGCCGCCGAAGGTATCGAACATGAACGCGATCAGGCCCAGGCCCAGGATCATCAGCGTCTGGGGCACCA
>CAMBWJ010000259.1 GCA_945871545.1 uncultured Clostridia bacterium
GACATCCTGCGCATCGACCACTTCATCGGCTTCGCCAACTACTACGCCATCCCCGCCGAGGAGGAGACCGCCCGCAACGGCAAGTACGAGCTGGCCCCCGGCAGCAAGCTGTTCCGCAAGGTGAAGAAGGAGCTGCCGGAGCTGAAGATCGTCGCCGAGGATCTGGGCGTGCTGAGCAAGCGCGTGCTGAAGCTGAAGGCCTCCTGCGGCTATCCGGGCATGAAGATTCTGCAGTTCGCCTTCGACGGCGACGACAGCAGTCAGGATCTGCCGGAGAACTACGAGGAGAACTGCATCGTCTACACCGGCACCCACGACAACAACACCACGCTGGGCTGGTGGGCGGACGCGAAGCCCTCGGTGAAGGCCTTCGCCCGCAGGAAGCTGGGCATGGCTGAGAAGGACGACGACGTCATCCCCGCGCTGCTGCGCGCCGCCTGGGGAAGCTGCGCCGACACCGCCATCATCCCGATGCAGGACCTGCTGCGCCTGGGCGGCGAGGCCCGCATGAACTTCCCCGGCACCGTGGGCGGCAACTGGCTGTGGCGCATGCAGCCCACCGACCTCTCCCTGATCGAGAGCGAGCTGCGGGTGCTGAACCGCAGCTACGACCGCGGCAACGTGCCGCAGCTGGACGCAGAAAAGATCATCGAGACTGCCGAGACCATCGTCAAGTGCAAGTATCACGCCGACCTTGACAAGGCCAGCGCCGTGCAGCTCCACGAGGGCGTGTCCGACGCGGTGATGGAGGCCATCGCGCCCCAGTGGGCCGACGACCACGCCGTGCGCCTGGAGAAGCGCCGCGCGCTGTACCTCTCCGCCGAGTACCTGGTGGGCCGACTGGTCTACAACAACCTGTTCTCCCTGGGCATCCTGGAGGATGTGAAGGCGCGCCTCGCCGAGCGCGGCGTGGAGCTGGCCGACCTGGAGGACGTGGAGGACGCAGCGCTGGGCAACGGCGGTCTGGGCCGCCTGGCCGCCTGCTTCCTGGACAGCGCCGCCACCCACAACATCCCGCTGGACGGCTACGGTCTGCGCTACAAGTACGGCCTGTTCAAGCAGACCTTCGTGGACGGCCGTCAGACCGAGCTGCCCGATGACTGGACGGCCTACGGCGATCCCTGGAGCATCCGCCGCGACGAGCTGAGCGTCGAGGTTCCCATGAAGGGCCTGACCGTGCGCGCCGTTCCCTACGACATGCCCGTGATTGGCTACGGTGGAAAGAACATCGGCACCCTGCGCCTGTGGCAGTGCGAGAGCACCCATGAGTTCGACTTCGACCTCTTCAACGCCCAGGACTACGCCGCCGCCGCGAAGGACAAGAACAACGCCGAGGACATCACCAAGCTGCTCTATCCCAACGACACGCTGCGCGCCGGCAAGCTGATGCGCGTGCGCCAGCAGTACGTGCTGTGCAACGCATCCCTGCAGGACATGCTGCGCACCTACCGCGCGAAGTACGGCAGCGACTATTCCAGGTTTGCTGACCTGCATGCCATCCAGCTCAACGACACCCATCCCACGATGGCGATTCCCGAGCTGATCCGCATGCTGATGGAGGACGGCCTGGACTTCCCCACCGCCTTCGCCATCGCGCAGAAGACCTTCCGATACACCAACCACACCGTCATGCGCGAGGCGCTGGAGTGCTGGGACATCTCCCTGCTCAACGAGGTCGCGCCGGAGATGGTGAAGGTCATCCGCATGATCGACCAGCGCCTGGCCCGTGAGCTGCGCCGCCGCAAGGTGGAGAACGCCGCCTCCATGCGCATCATTCAGGACAAGCGCGTGCACATGGCGCTGCTGGACGTGTACGCATGCAGCTACGTCAACGGCGTGGCCGCCATCCACAGCCAGATCCTCAAGGACGACGTGTTCAAGGAGTGGTACGCCCTCTATCCGGAGCGCTTCCAGAACAAGACCAACGGCATCACCCAGCGCCGCTGGCTGGGCCTGTGCAACCCCGAGCTGTGTGCGCTGCTGGACGAGACCGTGGGCGAAGGGTATCTGACCGACCTGTTCGTGCTGGACAAGCTGAAGGACAAGATCGACGACGAGCTCGCCGCGCGCTTCGTCGAGGTCAAACGGGAGAAGAAGCGCCAGCTCGCCGCTATCATCAGGGAGCGCGAGGGTGTGGAGATCCCGGAGAACTTCGTCTTTACCGTTCAGGTCAAGCGCCTGCACGAGTACAAGCGGCAGCTGCTCAACGCCCTGTCCATCTGGGACATCTATCAGTCCCTGAAGGACGGCACGCTGACCGACTTCCCGGCCACCGCCTTCATCTTCGGCGCAAAGAGCGCGCCCGGCTACGCCCGCGCCAAGGCTGTGATCTACTTCATCAACCGCATCGCCGCCATCATCAACGCCGATCCGGCTGTGAACGACAAGCTGCGCGTGGTGTTTGTGCATAACTACAACTGCTCCTACGCCGAGCACATCATCCCGGCGGCGGACATCTCCGAGCAGATCTCCCCCGCGGGCACCGAGGCCAGCGGCACCGGCAACATGAAGCTGATGCTCAACGGCGCGGTCACGCTGGGCACCCGCGACGGCGCGAACATCGAAATCTTCGAGCAGGCCGGCGAGGAGAACAACTTCCCCTTCGGCGCGACCGTCGAGGAGATCAACGCCATGAAGGACAGCTACGATCCCATGAAGCTCTACGAGGGCGACCCGCGCATCAAGCGCGCTGTGGACGCGCTCGCCGATCCCGAGATCACCGGCGAGGATCCCGAAGCCGACTGGGAGGGCGCCGTGGCGGAGCTGAAGATCGCGCTGCTGAAGGGCAAGAGCTGGCACAAGCCGGATCACTACTACCTGCTGCACGACTTCGCCGACTACCAGCGCGCGCGCCTGGAGGCCATCCGCGCCACGGAGGACGAGATCGCCTTCGCGAAAATGTGCCTGCACAACATCGCGGGCGCGGGCAAGTTCTCCTCCGACCGCACCATCCGCGAGTACGCCGACGAAATCTGGTTCCTCTGACGGAAACGTTAAATTTAATTCATATCTGCGCCGTCCTTTTTTCGGAAAGGGCGGCACTTCTTTAACTCCAGTTGATTTTCGTGTGCTAGGATATACTGTAAGAATATGGAACCGGGTGATTGCATGGCATTTGTGGAATTCAGGAACGTGGGAAAGCGCTATCAGATGGGCGAGGTGTCCATCGAGGCGCTGCACGACGTGAGCTTTTCGGTGGAAAAGGGTGAAATCTGCGTGATTGTGGGCGCGTCCGGCGCGGGCAAGACCACGCTGCTCAACATTCTGGGCGGCATGGACTCCCTCAGCAGCGGCAGCGTGCGCTTGAACGGAAAAGTAATCTCCGATTACTCGCCGAGAAAGCTGACCCAGTACCGCCGCCGGGACATCGGCTTCGTGTTTCAGTTCTACAACCTGGTGCCCAGCCTGACCGCGCTGGAGAACGTGGAGCTGGCGGCGCAGATCTGCGACCATCCCCGCGACGCGGCCCGGACGCTGAGGGACGTGGGCCTGGGCAAGCGCCTGAACAACTTCCCGGCGCAGCTCTCCGGCGGCGAGCAGCAGCGCGTGGCCATCGCCCGTGCGCTGGCCAAGAATCCCCAGCTTTTGCTCTGCGACGAGCCCACCGGTGCGCTGGACTACAAGACCGGCAAGGCCATCCTGAAGCTTCTGCAGGACACCGCCCGCAACAGCGGCATGACCGTCATCATCATCACCCACAACTCCGCCCTGACCGCCATGGCCGACCGCGTGATCGAGCTCAAGAGCGGCACGGTGCTCTCGGAGCGCGTCAACGAGCGCGCAGTTCCCGTAGAGGAGATTGAATGGTAATGAAGCCGCTGAAAAAATCCGCGCTCCGGGCCGTCAGCAAGAACCGGGGCCGCTATTTCGCCATACTGGCGATCATCGCGCTGGGCGTGGGCTTCTT
>CAMBWJ010000260.1 GCA_945871545.1 uncultured Clostridia bacterium
GCACAGGGTCTGGGCGTACTGGAGCCTGCCCTCCAGCTCCGGCACCAGCGTGCCGTACAGGCCGATGCCCGCGCGCACCATATCGTACTGATATTCGCTCTTAAGCATCGCGGAGGTCGCCGCCGCGTGGGCGATGGGCGTAAAGCCCATGGAGCGCACGATGGCCAGCGCCTGCGCAAAGCGCGCGTTCTGCCGCTTCGTGAACTCCGGGTCGCTCTCCGCCACGCAGAAGTGGGTGAATACGCCCTCCATCTCCACGTCCGGGCAGCAGCGCTTCCAGTGGTTCAGGAGCTGCACAAGCTCCTGTTCCCCCAGCACGCCGATGCGGGACATGCCCGTATCGATCTTCAGGTGCGCCTTCGCACGCTTTCCGAGGCGCGCAGCCTCGGCCTGGAGCACGTTCAGCGCCTCGACGCTGTACACTGCCTGGGAGACGTCCAGCGCCACGGCCTCCCGCAGGGATTCCACCCCCGCGCCGCCCAGAATCAGGATGGGCGCGGCAATGCCCGCGTTGCGCAGCTCCGCCGCCTCCTCCACGATGGCCACCGCGAAGGCGTCCGCGCCCGCATGCAGCATCAGCCTTGCCGCAGCGACGCTGCCGTGTCCGTAGGCATTGGCCTTCACCACGCACATCAGCTTCACCCTCGCGGGAACCTGCGCGCGGATCGCCGCGGCGTTGTTCAGAAGCGCCGCATCCGAAATCTTCATAACGCTCGTTCGCATTGTTCAATCCAGCTTTCCATTCGTATTGCCCCGCGTCCCTGCGCGTCAGACAAGAGGGCCCATAGCCCCATGTTCCTTCTATTATATCCGCGATTGACATAAATTGCAACCGGAAGCGCAGCCCTGCGGCGCGCTGACGAAGAAAAGCCCCGCCTTCGCTGCTTGCCAAAGCCTGCGCGGATGTGTATACTAAAGGAGACGAAATCAGGAGGTCTTTGGATGCACTTCTTCAAGAATTATTTCTATGGAAGGCCCGGCCAGCGGGACTTCACCGAGCAGGACCTTCCCACCAACCGCCTCCAGCTGTTCCGCGAGGTGCTGAAGGTGCGCCGGGGCAACATGGTGGGGCTGAACTTCCTCTATCTGCTGTGCTGGATCCCCGCCGTGCTGTGGAGCTTTCTGAACCTGGTGCAGCTCAGCGCCATCGCAGAGGGCCTCAGCGACGCGACGCCGGGCAACCTGCTGTACTCCTATCTGCTGGTGCTGTTTCCGCTGACCGCCATCACCGGCCCGTTCACCATGGGTGTAAGCCGCGTGATGCGCAACTGGGCGCGGGACGAGCACGCCGACACCTTCGGCGACTTCATCGCGGGCGTAAAGGAGAACTGGAAGCAGGGGCTGCTCTACAGCCTCATCTGCGGCGCGCTGCCGCTGCTGGTGTTCATCTGCGTGAACTTCTACACCGGCATGCTCGCCGCCTCGCCGCTGTTCTATCTGCCGCTGGCGGTGACGCTGGTCGCCGCGCTGCTGTGGAGCCTGAGCGCCCAGCTGATGCCGGTGCTGATCGTGAGCTATCGCCTGCGCTTCACCGGCGTGGTGCGCAACGCGGTGCTGATGACGCTGGCGGTTTTGCCGAAGGCCATCGGCGTCAAGCTTGCCACGCTGGCGATCCCTGCGATCCTCCTGCTGCTGATGCAGTTCGTTCCGGCGGCGATGCGCTGGGCGGTTCCGGCAGCGCTGGTGCTGTACGCAATCTTCTATCTGAGCTTCAACCGGCTGATCGTCGCCAGTTACAGCAACGCCTGCTGCGAGAAGTACCTGAACGCGAAGATCGAGGGCGCGGGCGTGAACATCGGCCTGCGCGATGAGAACGGAGACAACAAATGATTCCATCCAACCATCCCTTTGAGCTGCTTGCCCCGGCGGGCGATGCCGAGCGCCTTGCCACCGCGCTACGCTTCGGCGCGGACGCGGTGTACGTTGGCGGGCCGATGCTCCAGCTGCGCGCCGGAAGCGTGGGCTTCGACATGCAGGGCCTGGCGGAGGCCGTAAAGACGGTGCACGCCGCCGGGAAGCGCATCTACGTCACGGTCAACGCCTTCGCGGGCAACGCCGACGTGGACGCCGCCGCCGATTACGGCCGGGCGCTGCATGCGCTGGGCGCGGACGCGGCGATCGTGTCCGACCTGGGCCTGATCCGCACGCTGCGGCTGGCCGCGCCGGAACTGGAGATTCACGTGAGCACTCAGGCCAACTGCCTGAACTACGCCGCCGCCTGCGCCTACTACGACATGGGCGCGACGCGCGTGGTGCTGGGCCGGGAGATGTCCCTTGCCGAGATTCGTGAGCTGCGCAGGCGCACCCCGGCGGAGCTGGAGCTGGAGGCCTTCGTGCACGGCGCGATGTGCATGTCCTACTCCGGGCGATGCATGATCAGCGCCTACCTCGCCTCCCGCAGCGCCAACAAGGGCGCCTGCGCCCAGTCCTGCCGGTGGACGTACCACCTGATGGAGGAGAAGCGCCCCGGCGAATACTTCCCCGTGGAGGAGGACGAGCATGGCATGACCATCCTCTCCTCCTTCGACATGAACTGCCTGGACTTTCTGGATCAGATCATGGACGCGGGCGTGACCTCCTTCAAGCTGGAGGGCCGCATGAAGTCGCCCTACTACGTGGCCACCGTGACCAACGCCTACCGCAAGCGCATCGACGGCATCCTGAACGGCAGCGCGGACGAAGCGCAGGTAGCCCTTCTGCAGCGTGAACTGAACGCTGCCAGCCACCGCCCCTACGCCGGCGGCTTCTACTTCGGCGAGATGAAGCGCCACGGAAGCGACGACGGCAGCTACCTGCAGGACTGCAACTTCGTGGGCGTGGTGCGCGGCGTGGAGAACGACCGCATCGCCGTGGAAGTGCGCAACCGCATCTTTGAGGGCGACCGGATCGAAATCCTCTCGCCCGACAGCCTGAACGCAAGCTTCGTCGCCCGGGACATCCTGGACAACGCGGGCGCAGCGGTGAACGCCGCGGCGCGCCCCAGCGAGATCTACACCATGGCCTGCGACGCGCCGGTCTCCGAGGGCGATCTGCTGCGCGTCCGCATCGCGAAGGAGGGAGAGACATGACCCGCAGAATCTGCATCCTCTTGCTTGCGCTGCTTTTGCTCTCCGGCACGGCGCTCGCCGCCACGCTGAAGGTGCCCGACGTGCTCACGCTGACCTACCCCGACGGCTGGGAGGACTACGGCGCGGACGACCGGGACGACGTGGAGAACGAGTACTACAACCTGGGCTTCATCTGCGACCCCGGCGACACCGACGTCAACGTCAGCATTGACCTCTACTACTTCCCGGAATTCGCCGACCTGCGGCTGTTCGAGCTGGACGATCAGGCCGCGCAGGACTACGCCGGCATGCTGATGGAGGACTACGAAAACGCCTCCCTGCTGGAGATCCGGCGCGTGGGCGAGCACGAAATTCCCTTCGTGATCCTGCAAACCGAGGACGCCTACGGCCCCTGCTACATCGCCGAGACCCTCACCAACGGCTGGGATCTCTGCCTCTCCGCCTACGCCTATACCGATTCAGACTATGAAACGGCCCGCCTGCTGAGCCGCGCGGAGCTGGAGGTCTTTCTGGGCATCGTGGACAGCATCGTGCCCATCGTGAATTGAGGTGGCGGCGATGAGGAGACGGCTTGCGTTTCTGCTGGCGCTGGCCTGCATGTTCTGCGCGGCCCCGGCAATGGCTGCGGAGGGCGCGATGCGCACCACGGTGCTGGTCTACATGAGCGGCTCCGATCTGGAGAGCGTGGACGGCAGCGCCACCGCCGACATTCAGGAGATGCTGCGCGCAAACGTCCCGGCGGACGGTTCGCTGACCGTGCTGGTGCAGACCGGCGGCGCAAGGAAGTGGCAGCTGGACGGCCATCCCGGAAAAAAGAACTGCCTGTACCGGATCTCCGG
>CAMBWJ010000261.1 GCA_945871545.1 uncultured Clostridia bacterium
CCCACGGACAGCTCCGGGCGGATGCCGCCAATCAGCGAGACCAGCACCGCGCAGATGCCGCCGGACAGGATGATGAGAAAGCCCAGCAGGATGTAACTCGCGGCGTTGCTCTTGAAGTCGCGGAAAAACTTCGGCCCGGCGATGAAGCCCACCGAGCAGACGAATAGTGCAAGGCCGAAATTTCGGATGATGGAGGGAATCTTCACGCCGAAATGGCCGAATACCAGGGCAACCAGCAGCACGCCGGCCGTGCCCAATTCAATTCCCTTGATGCGAATGCCGCCGATGAAGTAACCCAGGGCTGCAATCAGGAACACTGCGAGCAGCGAATTCATGGACCGGCGCCTCCTATCTCAGTCATTCAACTCCATTGCTGAATTCGCCGCCACACAGCCGCTTTCCTGCATGGCGGCGAAACGAAAATCAGAAATTAAAACTTGCGGGTGTAGTCCGGCAGCAGCTTGGGAGACGCGGCCTGATCCTTCACGCCCAGAGCCTCCAGCTCCGCCTCGTACCTGTTCACATGCTCCAGGCTCAGCTTGCCCACGGTCACGCCCCTGGCCTTCTTCGCGGCCTGCTGACCGGCGTTGCGGCCGAACACGATGATGTCCAGCAGGCTGTTGCCCATCAGGCGGTTGCGCCCGTGGATACCGCCGACGGCCTCACCCGCGACGAAGAGGTTCTCCACGCCGCTCTGGCCGTCCACGGTGATCTCGATGCCGCCGTTCTGATAGTGCAGCGTGGGATACACCAGGATCGGGGTCTTGCGCATATCGATGCCGAACTTCAGATACATGCGCAGCATGGCCGGCAGGCGCTTCTCCAGCGTGCCCTCGCCGTGAATCATGTCAATCATGGGGGTGTCCAGCCACACGGCACGTCCGCCGTCGGGGGTCGGAACGCCCTTGCCGTTGGTGGAGCACTCGCGAATCAGCGCGGCAGCGTTCACGTCGCGGGTCTCCAGCGGATGCACGTAGACCTCGCCCTCGCTGTTGACCAGCTTCGCGCCCATGGAGCGCACCTTCTCGGTGACCAGCGCGCCGTAGATCTGCTTCGGGAAGGCCACGCCGGTGGGATGGTACTGAAGGGTATCCTGATACAGCAGCTTCGCGCCCGCGCGATAGGCCAGCACCAGGCCGTCCGCCGTCGCACCGTAGTGGTTGGAGGTCGGGAAGCCCTGGTAGTGCATGCGTCCCGCGCCGCCGGTGGCCAGGATCACGCACTTCGCGCGCGCAACGCGCACCTCGCCCGTCTCCATGTTCAGCAGCACCGCGCCTGCGGCATGGCCGTTCTCGTCCAGAATCAGCTCGATGGCTGCGGTGAAGTCCACCACCGGGATGCCCCGGTTGAGCACCTCGTCGCGCAGCGTGCGCATGATCTCCGCGCCGGAGTAATCCGCCGCCGCGTGCATGCGCTTGCGGCTGGTGCCGCCGCCGTGGGTGGTGATCATGGTGCCGTCCTCGGCCTTGTCAAACTCAACGCCCAGCCTGTTCAGCCACTGAATGGCCTCGGGGCCGTCGTTGACCAGCTTCTTGACCAGCTCGGGGCGGTTGCAGTAGTGTCCGCCGCCCATCACGTCCAGATAGTGCTGCGCCGGGGAGTCGTCGGGCTTGTCGGCGGCCTGGATGCCGCCCTCCGCCATCATGGTGTTGGCGTCGCCGATGCGCAGCTTGGTGACGATCATCACGTTCGCGCCGGCCGCATGGGCCTCGATAGCCGCGGAGGAACCCGCGCCGCCGCCGCCGATGACCAGCACGTCCACGTCGTAATCCACCTTGTCCAGGTCCACCTTCATGTCCAGCACGCGACTGCGGCCCTCCAGCATCTCGTTCAGCTCGACCGGGCACTTCTGGCCCTTGTTGCCGCCGATGCGGATGGTGGTGAAACCGTCGTCCTTGTAGTCCGGGTGATAGTCCGCCAGCAGCTTTTCCTTCTCCTCGGCGGTCATGCGGCGGGGCTCCAGCGCAATGTTCGCTTCGCGGGCAGCCTCAACCTTTTTCATGGATGCAAGCATTTCCTCGGTGAAAATCATACTGCCGCCCTCCTCACTTTTCGATGTCGCGGTGGTTGTAGAGCTCCTTGAGCTCCTCGACGGGCTTGGCCATGATGGCCTCCAGCGCCTCGGCGCACAAGCCGTCCTGAATCTCCTTCACGCGCTCGGTGAGGTGCTTGGACTCCGGCGCGATGTACTTGCCGTTGATGCGTCGGGCCAGCATGGCCACCTGGGGATGGGAGATGCCCGCCGGGCAGCGGGAGGAGCAGATGCCGCACATCACGCAGTCGAAGGACAGCTCCGCGCACTTCTTGTAGTCGCCGCGCTGGGCGTAGGCGATGTACTGCATCACGTTCAGGCCCTGGGAGCAGGCGTTGGTGCAGGCGTTGCAGCCCACACAGGCGTAGATCTCCGGATAGAGCTGCATCATGATGGACTCATCCGTGGGAACCTTCTCGATGTCGTAGCCCTCCTTGATCAGCGGGAAGAAGGGCAGCGTCGCCACGTACATGTTGTCCTGCACCTGGGTGGAGCAGGCCAGGCAGGCCTTGAGCTCGCGATCGCCCTTGATGCGGTACACCGTGGCGCACGCGCCGCAGAAGCCGTTGCGGCAGCCGCAGCCGCGCACCAGCTTGTAGCCGGCGTATTCCATCGCCTCCATGATCGTCAGATCGGAGGGAACCTCATATTTCTTGCCGTACAGAAAAACATTGACCAATTCTGCCATTGTGATCGCCTCCGAATCAATACTCGTTGGGCAGCTCGCCCAGCTGGTCGAAGCGGAATACCGGGCCGTCCTTACAGACGTACTTGTCGCCGATGTTGCACCTTCCGCACTTGCCGATGCCGCACTTCATGCGCAGCTCCATGGTGGTGTAGATCTGGTTGCGCTTGAAGCCCAGCTCCTCCAGCGCCTGAAGCACGAACTTGATCATGATCGGCGGGCCGCAGACCAGCACCGTCTTGTTGGGATCGAAGCCCAGCTCCTTGACGTAGGTGGGCACGAAGGCCACGTGGCCGTCCCAGCCCTCCTGGGCGCGGTCGATGGTCAGGTGCACGCTCAGGTCGTTCTCCGGCTTCATCCACTCGGTCTGAATCTCATGGAGGTCCAGCAAATCGTCCTTGGAGCGGGAGCCGTAGACCACGTCGATCTTGCCGTAGTTCTCGCGCTTGGCCAGGCAGTAGTTGATGACCGAGTGCAGCGGGGCCAGGCCCACGCCGCCGGCGATGAACAGCAGATCCTTGCCCTTGAGCTCCGTGTCCACCGGGAAGGGGTTGCCGTAGGGGCCGCGGATGGTGATCTGCTGGCCCACGTCCATCAGGTGCAGCCAGCTGGTGAGGCAGCCGCACTTCTTGATGGAAAACTCCTGGTACTCCTTCAGCGTGGGAGACGAGGTGATGGAGAACATGGCCTCGCCCACGCCAGGAATGGACAGCATGGCGCACTGGCCGGGCTGGTGCTCGAAGCACTTGCCGCCACCCACCTTCTCCACGCGGAAGGTCTTGATGTCCGGGGTGTCGACGCGGATGTCGGTGACGACGCCCAGCATCGGGATCAGGTTGTTCGTCATTTCTCATTCACCCCCAGTGCCTTGATGACCCGCACGATGTTGAGTCCCTGCGGGCACTTCTCCACGCAGCGGCCGCAGCCCACGCAGGAGTAGACGCCCTCGTTGTTCGCCGGGAAGTACACCAGCTTGTGCATGAAGCGCTGGCGGTAGCGCTGCAGCTGGGTGTGACGGCTGTTCTCGGCAGCCATCAGCGTGAAATCGGAGTACATGCAGCTGTCCCAGCAGCGGTAGCGGGTGACAGACTTGCCGTTGTCGAAGTCGCGGATGTCGTAGCACTGGCAGGTGGGGCACACGAAGGTACAGGTGCCGCAGCCCAGGCACGCACG
>CAMBWJ010000262.1 GCA_945871545.1 uncultured Clostridia bacterium
TCGACGTGAACGTGGACATGGTGGAGCTGATGGGCAGCGAGACCTACCTGTACCTCTCCACCAGCGGCAAGGACGGCCCCTTCATCGCCCGCGTGGATCCCCGCACCAACAGCCGTGGCGGCGACCGCATCCACGTCGGCTTCGACGTGAACCGCCTCCACTTCTTCGATCACGATACCGAAAAGACCATCCTGTCCAGGGATTAAGGTCTATGCAAGCAGCCCGGCGCATCCGCGCCGGGCCATTTTCATATCAGCATTCCAAGGAGGGCACACGCATGCATTCCATCCCCGGCGCGCACAGAATCGACCTCGCATCCTATCCCCGGCGCGACCACTTCGCCTACTTCTCCGCCATGGCCTACCCCTACGTGGGCCTAACCGCCGAGGTGGATGTCACGCCGCTGATTGACTACCGCGCGCGCAGCGGCAGTCCCTTCTTCCTCACGCTGCTGCACTGCGTCGCAAAGGCCGCCAATTCGGTGCCCCAGCTGCGCCAGCGCATCGTGGACGGCGAGATCTGGGAGTTCGACGTCTGCCCCAGTTCCTTCATCGTGGCCAAGGATGACGAGACCTACGCCTACTGCGAGGTGCGCACCGATCTTCCGCTTCCTGAATTCTTCCCCTACGCCGAGGCGCGCAAAAATGCCGCCCGCATGGGCGGCAATATCGAGGAAAATGAGGATGCGCTCCCCTGCTTCTTCATCAGCACCCTCCCCTGGATGCACTACACTTCACTGATCCAGCCCGCGCCGGTTCCCGCAGACAGCAATCCCCGCATCACCTGGGGAAAGGCGGAGACCCGGGGCGGCCGCAGCATGTTGCCGCTGACGCTGCTCTGCCACCACGCGCTGGTGGACGGCCTGCACATCTCGCGCTTCTATGCGGCGCTGGATCGGGAGCTGAAGCAGCTTGAACTGCTCTGAATCACTTGCCGATGCCGACCTTGCGCAGGCGGCTGCGAATCTGGATGCCCAGCACGGAGGCCACGACCGCCTTGGCAATGTCCACCGCGACGAAGGGATACACGCAGACGGCCAGTGCGGACTTCAGATCGTAGCTCGCCACGTGCATGAACTGCAGGGTGCCGAAGAAGTAGCACACCAGCAGCGCGACCAGGCAGCCGATGACGGCAAATACGGTCTCCTTCACGCGATTTCCGCGATCCTTCCCACTGAACAGCGCGATGATGATCGCCATGAACAGGAAGGTCCACAGGTAGCCGCCGGTGGGGCCCACCAGCACGCCGGGGCCGCTCTTGCCCGAGGAGAACACCGGAAGTCCGATCACGCCCAGCAGCAGGTACACCAGCACCGCCGCACCGGCCTCCTTCCAGTTGAGGATCGTGCCCGCCAGCATCACCGCAAACACGCCCAGCGTGATCGGCACCGGCCCGATCGGGATGGAAATCGGGGCCAGAATGCACATGACCGCCGCCAGCAGCGCGGCGCGGGTGAGGAACAGGGTCTTGCTTTTCATCGGTTTTGCCTCCCTTTGTTTTTTGCAGTATTGTCAACCAATATTTATAACTAGGTTGACAATCAATCCATGAAAGGGCTCCGGCCCGCAGATGCGGGAAAACCGGAGCCTCCCATATATTCTAAAGTCAGAATTTCAGGGAATTGAGCTTGATACCAGGGCCCATGGTGGAGGACAGCACGGCGGACTTGATGTAAGCGCCCTTTGCTGCTGCCGGCTTCGCCTTGATGATGGCTTCCATCAGGGTGCGCAGGTTCTCGGTGAGCTTGACGGCGTCGAAAGAGGCCTTGCCGACCGGGCAGTGGATGATAGCGGTCTTGTCAACGCGGTACTCAACCTTACCAGCCTTGATGTCGCTGATCATGCGGGTCACGTCAGGGGACACGCTGCCGGACTTCGGGTTCGGCATGAGGCCCTTGGGGCCCAGGATGCGGCCCAGACGGCCGACAACGCCCATCATATCGGGAGTCGCGACGCAGGCGTCGAACTCAAACCAGCCGCCCTGGATCTTCTTGATGATCTCGTCATCCGCGATCAGATCCGCGCCGGCAGCCTTGGCTTCCTCGATGCGGTTTTCCTTCACGAAGGCAAGCACGCGAACGGTCTTGCCGGTGCCGTGCGGGAGAACAACCGCGCCGCGGACCTGCTGGTCTGCATGGCGGGGGTCAACGCCCAGGCGAACGGAGATTTCGATGGTCTCGTCGAACTTGGCCTTGGCGGTCTGCTTCACCAGCTCGATCGCCTCTTCGGGATCGTACTGCTTGGTGCGGTCGATCAGCTTCAAGCTGTCGGAATATTTCTTACCCTTACTCATTATACATCCTCCTCGTGGTCAGACGGGCAGAAGCCCTCCCACATAAGTCGCTGCTGCGGATTAGTCGACGACGACGACGCCCATGGAGCGTGCGGTACCGGCGATCATGCTCATTGCCGCTTCGATGGAAGCCGCGTTCAGGTCCTTCATCTTCAGCTCGGCGATCTCCTTGACCTGAGCCTTGGTGATGTTGGCGACCTTGTCCTTGTTCGGACGTCCGGAAGCGGTCTCGATGCCGCAGGCCTTCTTGATCAGAACGGCCGCCGGAGGCGTCTTGGTAATGAACGTGAAGGAACGATCCTGATACACGGTGATGACGACCGGGATGATCAGGCCCGCCTGACTGGCAGTGCGGTCGTTGAATTCCTTGCAGAATCCGGGGATGTTCACGCCGTGCTGGCCGAGGGCCGGGCCGATCGGCGGTGCGGGCGTAGCCTTGGCGGCAGGAACCTGCAGCTTGATAAGCGCAGTAACTTTCTTTGCCATACTGGGTATCCTCCTCTTTATGATGTGGTGATGCGGGACGGAAGATGCGTCCCTCCCACTCCCTGAAACCCGAGCGGTGCGGGCTTACAGTTGCTTGAACCGGATCAGTCCTCGCGCACGACCTCGTCGTAGCCAAGTTCCACGTCGGTCTCCCGCTTGAGCATGGGCACGACGACCTTGATCTTCTGGTTTTCCAGATCGATCTGCGTCACCTTGCCGCTGAAGTTCTCAAACAGGCCCGAGAGGATGCGCACATTGTCGCCCACCTGAATGTCGAGACGCGTCTGGGGGACGGACTCAAACACGGAGGCGAAATCCGTTTCGGACAGGGGCGTAGCCTTGTTGCCGGCCCCCACAAATCCGGTCACGCCGCGGGTATTTCTCACGATGTACCAGGTTTCCTCGTTCATCAGCATCTTGACCAGAACGTAACCCGGCAGCAGCTTGTGCTGCACCGTGCGGCGCTTGTTATTCTTGATTTCTACGGCTTCTTCCACCGGAATGCAAACCTCGACGATCTTGTCCTGAAGGCCGTTGTTCTCAACGGACTTTTCCAGGTTGACCTTCACCTTGTTTTCATATCCGGAGTAGGTATGAACCACATACCACTTGATCTCAGAATTCTCTGACATATTCTGCTCCTCAGAATCAGAGCGTGATGATCCAATCGATCAGGGCGCCGGAGCCGAAATCGATCACGCCAATGATGACGCCCATGATCACCATGAACGCGAATACGACCAGAGAGTAGTTGAGAACGTCCTTCTTCGAGGGCCAGGTAACTTTCTTGAGCTCGTGCCACATGTTCTTGAAGTAGCGGCCGATGCGCTTGAAGAAATTGCCAATGCGCTGGAAGAAATTGGGCTTGTCCTTCTTCTCCACTGCGTTTGCCATGATTTCACATCCTTGTCTTACTTCGGCCGGGAGCTTACTTGGTTTCCTTGTGGCTGGTGTGCTTCTTGCAGAAGCGGCAGTACTTGTTCATCTCGAGACGATCGGGATCGTTCTTCTTGTTCTTCATGGTATTGTAATTGCGCTGCTTGCACTCGGAGCATGCCAGCGTAACCTTGATGCGCTTATCCGATGCCAATTTCGACACCTCCCATAT
>CAMBWJ010000263.1 GCA_945871545.1 uncultured Clostridia bacterium
TAGCCCTGCCTGGCAGCGTTGACGCCATCAGCCACATCATCCACGTACCGCTGCTCCAGCTCCGCGCGCTTGGCGAAGGGATCGGCGGCGTCCTTCATCTCATCCGCGTAGTTCAGCTGCGCGGCGATCTTCGGGGTCACGGCGCTGATGCATGCGCCCGGCCATGCGTAGACCACGTCCGCAGCGGTGCGGGAGGCCAGCGCGGCGTAGGCCATGCCCACCGCATTGCCCGCGACCAGCGCGATGCGCGGCGCGGAGGCCTCGGCGTAGGCGAACATCAGCTGCGCGCCCGCGCGGGACAGCTCGCCCTGGGGAGCGGCGCTGATCTTCATGCCCATGGAATCCACCACGGTGATCACCGGGATGGAGAAGCAGTCGCAGAAGGAGACGAAGCGCGCGGCCTTCTTGGAGCCGTACACGGTCAGGCGACCCTCGTCCTTGCTGGCCTGGTTGGCCACGAAGCCCACGGTGGTGCCGCCGATCTTGGCGAGGGCGGTGACCATGGACGGCGCGAAATCTGCGCCCAGCTCCACGATGTCGTTCATGTCGGCCACGCGGGTCAGCACGTCGCGCACGTCGTCCAAGCTCTGAATCGCGTTCAGGTCGCCCAGCTCGCGGTTGACGTCGTCCTCGCAGAAGCCCTCCGCATCCGCCATGTTGTTGGCGGGGAGCATGGAGATGACTTTGCGGGCCTTGGCGATGGCTTCCTCGTCGGTCTCAGCGGTGAGGTGGGCCATGCCGGACTTCACGCTTGCCTGCGCGCCGGCCAGGGTTTCCATGTCAACTTCCTTGCCCGCGACGGCGGAGACCACCATCGGGCCGTTGACGAACAGCGCGCCGTTCTTGCTCATGACGGTGACGTCGCTCATGCCGGCGATTGCGGAGGCGATGCCGCCGCAGGGGCCCAGCACCAGCGCGACCTGCGGCACCACGCCGGAGATCGCGTTTGCCTTACCCGCCATCAGCGCGTAGGCGTTCATCGCATCGATGCCCTCGTCCAGACGCGCGCCTGCGGTGTCCAGGATGGCGACGACCGGAGCGCCGGTCTTCTCCGCCAGATCCATCACCTTCAGCACCTTGCGCGCGTGATCCGCGCCGACAGAGCCGCCCTTTACGGTGAAGTCCTGGGCATAGACATAGACAGGGCTTCCGTTAATCAGGCCGTAGCCCGTCACGACGCCGGCCTCGGAATTCAAAACATCCAGCTCGACAAAGCTTGCAGCGTCCAGCAGCAGGCCGATGCGCTCTCTGGCGATGAGCTTTCCAGCCTTCTTCTGCTGAGCGCAAAGCTCCGGGTCGCCCTTCAGGATCTCCAGCTTGCGCTCTCGAACCACGGGCAGATTGCGTTCAACATTCATATTTTTCCCTCCATACTGCAAAATGTATAGCAAAAAACCAATGGAACCCAAGTTCCTAAATTCTAGATTACTTCCTATATTCCTGCTATAAATTCCGTTAAGTTTCAAAAACACATCAAATTTAGACCAAAGCTTGGCAATACGAATGGGAAAGCACAGTGGACGGGCAGGTTTCGTCACAATCTTGTCGTTTGAGTATTTGAAGAGCATCTGATATAATATAGTAGAATCATAATAGGCTCAGTTTGCCTTTACAGCAGATTATTTCCATATTGAAAGGTGTTTCAGATATGCAGGCTGTACTTACCACACCCACGGCATTCGATCCGGCGTCCCGCCTCCACGGCTTCGCCCGCGGGCGCGACTACATGATGCGATCCGAAAAGCGCCCGGGCCACGGCCCCTCCGCCGGGAATTCCAGCGGCGGCAAGCGGCCCCCGAAGCGCCGCCGCAGGCGCGCGGGCTTCTTCTACAAGCTGCTCACGCTGCTTCTGCTGCTCACGCTCTGGCCCGTGGGCCTGCTGCTGCTGTGGCGGCGCAGGCTGCGCTGGGGCACGCTGACCAAGCTGCTCACCAGCATCGTCACCCTGGCGGCCTGCATCATCCTGATCGGCTTTGCGCTGACCGTGAACACCGGCAACGCCCGGTACACCGCCGTGCAGGACAAGGTGAACAGCTTCCTCGATACCGCCGCCGACTGGGTGGTGGAGGCCTCCGGCGTGGTCGCCGACCGCGCGGAGCTGGTCTGCGAGGACGCAATCAACCTGGGCGATGCGCTCTGGGAGAAGGCCAAGCCGGAGCTCGCCAACGCCATCGACAGCGGCATCGTGCTGACCCAGCGCGCAAAGACCGGCGTGGAGTCGCTTTTCGAGCGCCTGACGGGCGATTCGACCGACGCCACCGCCACCCCCGAAGCCTCCGCAAGCCCCGCGCCGGAGGACAGCGCCGCGCCTGCGGGCAGCCCCACCGCCTCCCCCACGCCGCGCCCCACCGTCGAGGTGCGCGTGAACGAGGGCGATGCGAGCATTCCGATCTACATTCCCGAAGTCACGCCCGAGACCGGCTCCGGCGAAACCGTGGCGGCAGGCACGCTGCTGCGCAGCGGCGCTCTGGACACGGATGCGCTGCCCACCGCCCGTCCCACGCCCGAGCCCACCCCTGAGATCACCGAATTCGAGGTCAAGCCCGCCGCCGAAGCCATCGTCTACTACAACCAGGGCAGCGGCAAGTATTACCACATGACCACCCAGTGCGGCTCCATGAAGACCGCAGATGAACATACCCTGGGCGAGACCGCCACGAGCAACGTGCAGGCCTGCAACGTGTGCAACACCCCGGACAAGGCCCTGCTGGACGAGAAGTACATCGTCTGGACCGATGAAAACAACACCGCGCACCTGAGCGACGCATGCGCCGCCTTCGAGGGCGCGTGGAACCTCATGGCCGCCGAAAACGCCATCGAGGAGGGCCTGGAGGGCTGCGAGGTCTGCGGCGCGGACCGCTACCTCGCACAGATCGCCGCCGGACTTCAGCCCGACGTGATCGAGCCTGCGGCCACTGCAGAGCCCAGCGCGGAGCCCAGCGCAACGGCCACACCCACGCCGACTCCCACGGCCACGCCGACTCCCACGCCCACCGCAACTCCCACTCCCAGTCCGACTCCCACGGCCACGCCCGCGCCCACGGCGCGCATCGTGACCCCCGCAACGCCCCTCAAGGCCGCCGGGGAGGCCACCGTGTACCACACCAGCAACGGCAAGTGGTATCACATGCACACCACCTGCAAGAACATGACCAATGCCAAGCCCTACACCCTGGCGGAGTGCGCGGGCAACTACAAGCGCTGCAACACCTGCGCCGCGCCGCTGCCGGAGCTGGTGGGCGAGCACTGCCTGTGGCGGGACGAGAGCGGCCTGTGCCACACCTCGGACGGGTGCGCCGCCTTCACCGGCGACTACACGCTGGTGCTGCGCGACGATGCGCTGGCCAACGGCTTCACCGCCTGCACCGACTGCGGCGCGGACGAGTATCTGATCCCCGATTCCATCATTCATTACGCGGACTGACCGCAGAACAGCTGCCACGGAGCCTTGACTCCGTGGCAGTCTCGTTTCCCTAAGAAGCACTTTTCTCCGCAGGAACTCCAAAACCTACGCCCTCCATCCCCCTCAATGCGCCAATTTCCCCAAATTCCCGCACAAAATGAGAAATTTTGATGTAGAAAAGGCAAAAAAATGCTGTACCAAATCCCCCTGACTGTGCTATAATAGGCAAGGATCATTTGTTTTGAAAGGACGGAAATCCCCATGGCAAAGAAAACCAGCGCCGCATCCAAAGGTTATCGCAAGAGCGTCAAGAAGAAGCCCTTCCTGACGAAGAAGGAAATCATCGCGCTGATCGTCATCGTCGCCGTGATCGTTCTGGCGGTGGTGCTGTTCAACCTGCTCTACAATCCCTACATCTCCGCCAAGGACGTGCAGCCCAACGATATTACCACCTACGCCTCCGCCAGCACCAAG
>CAMBWJ010000264.1 GCA_945871545.1 uncultured Clostridia bacterium
CGGTGCGGGACATGCTGGACGACAGCGTCTCCGCCATCCGCACGGACGATGCAGCCATCTATGAAGCCCTGCAAACGTGGGCGCATGCACTCACGCCGGAGTTCGAGGATCGGATCTCGCTCCACAATGGCGATACGCCGCTGTTTGACCTGCTGCGGGTGGATCACCAGCTGGAGCAGGCCTTTGCGCGGCAGGTGCACCTCAAAAGCGGCGGCAACCTCGTGATCGACGAGACTGAGGCCATGACGGTGATCGACGTCAACACCGCGAAGTTCACCGGGAAGAAGTCGCTTGCGGAGACGGTGTTTCGCCTGAACTGCGAAGCGGCGGAGGAGATCGCCCGGCAGCTGCGGCTGCGGGATCTGGGCGGCATCGTGCTCATCGACTTCATCGATATGGATGCGCCGCAGGAGCGCGAGGCGCTGTTGGAGCACCTGCGTGCGGCATTGAAAAATGACCGCAACCGCACGAACGTGCTGGGCATGACGGCGCTGGGCCTGGTGGAGATGACCCGCAAAAAGACCCGACAGCCCCTGAACAAGCTGCTGATGCGGGATTGCAGCGCGTGCCTTGCCAGCGGCCGGGAGTGGACGCACGAGAGCATGGCCTATCGGGCGGTGCGGGAGATCTGGCGCAGGCGGCGCACGGGCGACACCACGGCTTATGCCATCCGCACCGGAGAAAAGGTGGCCGGATGGATCCGCACCATCGGCCTGCCTGAGGGCGGACGCACGGTGCTGGATCCCTGCGGAAGCGACGCAAGCTACGAAATATTGCCCTGCGACGGCGCAAGGACGGTCGCGGGAAGTGAGGAAGAAGTATGAAAGAACGTCCCCTCGTGAGTCAGGAGGAAATCCTGAAGCAGCGCGAATACATGCGCCTGGTGCGCGAGATTGAGCGCCGCCCCCGGAGCTACCACATCGTGTCCATGGGCTGCCAGATGAACGCCCGGGATTCGGAGACCATCGCCGGCATGCTGGAGGAGATGGGCATGGCGCGCGAGCCGGTGCGGGAGCAGGCCGACCTGATCCTGTACAACACCTGCTGCGTGCGCGAAAACGCGGAGAACAAGGCGCTGGGCAACGTGATCTGGCTGAAGGAATTGAAGCGCGACAAACCCGATCTGATGATCTGCGTGGGCGGCTGCATGACCCAGGAGAAGGGCATGGCGGCGACCATGAAGAAGCGCTATCCCTTCATCGATCTGATCTACGGCACCCACAACCTCTATCGCCTGCCGGAGTACATCTACCGCTTCCTTCAGGGCCGGGAGCCCGTGGTGGAGGTGCTGGACACCGACGGCGAGGTGGTGGAGGGCCTGCCGGAGAAGCGCGAGAGCGTGCACACGTCCTTCGTCAACATCATGTATGGCTGCAACAACTTCTGCTCCTACTGCATCGTGCCCTACGTGCGCGGACGGGAGCGCAGCCGCGACCCTGAGGACATTGAGCGCGAGGTCGCCCAATTGCTGGAAAAGGGCGCGCAGGAGATCGTGCTGCTGGGCCAGAACGTCAATTCCTATCGCGGCGGCGGCGCGGAGTTTGCAAACCTGCTGCGTCGGCTGGACAAGCTGGGCGTGCCGCGCATCCGCTTCATGACCTCTCATCCCAAGGATCTCTCGGATGAGCTGATCGCGGCCTATGGCGATTTGGAACACCTGATGCCCAGCCTGCATCTGCCGGTGCAGGCAGGAAACGACGAGATTCTGCGTCAGATGAACCGCCGCTACACCAGGGAGCGCTATCTGGATCTGGTGTGGCGGCTGCGGGAAGTGCGGCCGGAGATCGGCCTGACCAGCGACATCATCGTGGGCTTCCCGGGGGAGACCGAGGCGCAGTTTGAGGACACCATGTCCCTGGTGCGCGAGGTTCGCTTCGATGCGGCCTACACCTTCATCTATTCCCCCCGCAAGGGCACGAAGGCGGCGGAGATGCCCGACCCCGTGACCGCAGAGGAGAAGAGCGCGCGCATTCAGAAGCTGATCGATCTTCAGCAGGCCATCGCCTACGAGGCGCTGTGTGCGCAGGTGGGGAGAAAAGAGATCGTGCTGGTGGACAGCGTGTCCACCCGTGACAGCAGCTCCGTGGGCGGCAAGACGCCCCGGGGACACATGGTCAACTTCCCCGGTGGGGCGGAGCTGATCGGCAAATTTGTGGAAGTGGAAATCACGTCGGCGGGGAAGAATACCCTGCGCGGCAAGCTTGTTTAAGGAGGAAAACCAATCATGGATCAGATTTTTGCAAAGACCCGCGAGCTGGGCGAGGCCCTGCTGAACAGCGAAGCGTATCAGAAGATGAAGGACGCCGAGGAGAAGGCCATGCAGAACGTGGAGGCCGCCGAGATGATGGCCAAGTATCTGGAGAAGCGCGGCCAGATTCAGGAGATGATGGAGGAGGAGAACCCCGATCCCGCCGCCATGCAGCGCCTGTCCAACGAGATGGACGAGATTCAGGAGCGCCTGCAAATGATCGACGACATCGCCGCGCTGACCGAGGCCAGATCTGAGTTCAACTCCCTGATCGGCCAGATCAACCAGGTGCTCCAGTTCATCGTCACCGGACGCATGGACGAGGGCGGCTGCTCCGGCAGCTGCGACAGCTGCAAGGGCTGCCACTAATATAAAGCATCAAAATCAGGATTTTGATGCGCGCAGGATTTGTGCGGCAGGGCCGCACGGCCAATCCTGCGTGCGAACCAGAAGCAGCCTGCGAACGCGCAGGTCGCTCTTCGGCAGCTTTGATCCGGGGGCTTTGGCCCCCGAACCCCCCGGATTTGCAGAATTTCCCAACGACAGAAGATAAGCTTGAGGTGAAACCAATGCCTGTGACGCCAATGATGCAGCAGTATCTCGATGTGAAGGAGCAGAATCCGGACGCCATCCTGTTCTTCCGCCTGGGCGACTTCTACGAGATGTTCTTCGACGACGCAAAGCTGGCGTCCCGGGAGTTGGAGCTAACGCTCACGGGCAAGGACTGCGGCCTGTCCGAGCGTGCGCCCATGTGCGGCGTGCCCTATCACGCGGTGGACGTGTACGTGCAGAAGCTGATCGAGAAGGGCTACAAGGTGGCCATCTGCGAACAGATGACCGACCCGGCGCTGTCCAAGGGCCTGGTGGAGCGCGCCGTCACCCGCATCATCACCCCGGGCACGGTGTTCGAGAGCAACATGCTCGAAGAAAAGAAGCAGAATTACATCGCCTCGGTCTGCCTGCGCAAGAATCAGGCGGGCGTGGCCTTCTGCGACATCTCCACCGGCGAGTTCAACCTCTTTCAGATTTCCGACGCGCGGGTAAGTCTCGCGGACGAGCTGGCGCGCATCGCCCCCAGCGAGCTGATCGTCAGCAGCCGCGAGGATCTCGCCCAGCTGGATTCCGAGCGCGCAAGGTCTTCCTCCACGCCCGATCCCGAGGCCTTCACCTATCCGATTGCAGCAAAGTGCATGACGGCCCACTTCGGCGGCAGCGTCAAGGACCTGGGCTTTGACGACCAGCGCCTTGCGGTGTGCGCGGGCGGCGCGCTGATCCGCTACCTCACCGACACCCAGAAGAACGCCCTGTCCCACATCCTGAAGGCCACGCGGTACGAAAGCTCCCGCTACATGGCGCTGGACAAGGTGGCCCTGCGCAATCTGGAGCTGACCGAGACCAGCCGCACCAAGAGCCGCAGGGGTTCTCTTCTGTGGATTTTGGATGAGACGCAGACGTCCATGGGCAGCCGCCTGCTGCGCAGCTGGATCGAGCGCCCGCTGTACGACAAATGCGAAATCGAGCACCGTCTGGACGCGGTGCAGGAATTGATGGGGGATCCCATGAGTGCGGCACAGCTCCGGGAGATTCTCAGCGGCGTATACGACGTGGAGCGCCTGCTC
>CAMBWJ010000265.1 GCA_945871545.1 uncultured Clostridia bacterium
CGTGCTGCTGCGGGACGTGGCGCGCTACAACGACAAGGACAAGCTCAACGGCCTCGGCGACATCTCCGTCAAGCGCGTAAACCTTTTGCACCTGTTCTGGGAGCCCGGCGTCGAGGACATTCAGCAGTCCCGCAACGTGTTCCACGTCGAGCCGGTGGATAAGGAGCTTTTGCAGCAGCAGTACCCGCAGCTCAAGGGCGAGGCGCTGGGCAAGCCCATGAGCATGCGCAAGTTCATCACCGAGGACCATGTGAGCGACGAGGACAAGGCCTACGTGGTGGACTGGTACTACCACGTCTACCAGGGCGGCAGGAAGGTGCTGCACTACTGCAAGTTCGTGGGCGAGGTGGTGCTCTACGCCACAGAGGACGTGCCGGAGCTTTCCGAGCGCGGCCTGTACGACCACGGGCAGTACCCCTTCATTCTGGACCGCCTGTTCCCGGTCGAGGGCTCCCCCTGCGGCTTTGGCTACATCGACGTGTGCAAGGGCGCGCAGGAGCAGATTGACATTCTCAACCAGGCGGTGCTGCGCAACACGCTGGTCAACGCCATTCCGCGCTACTTCATCCGCAGCGACGGCGGCGTGAACGAGGCGGAGTTCATGGACTTCGCGCGGCCCGTGGTGCACGTGACCGGCACGCTGGGCACGGACAGCGTCGTGCCCATTCAGCCGCCCACGCTGAACGCCAACTGCATGTCCATGATCGAGAGCAAGATCGGCGAATTGAAGGAGACCAGCGGCAACACGGACTCCTCCAACGGCATCACGCAGAACAGCAGTCAGGCCGCTAGCGCGATTGCAGCGCTCCAGGAGGCCAGCGGCAAGGTGAGCCGCGCCTCCACCATGAGCGCCTACCGCGCCTTCTGCAAGCTGGTGAATCAGGTGATTGAGCTGATCCGGCAGTTCTACGACATGCCCCGCCAGTTCCGCATCACCGGCGAGCTGGGCGACGAGCAATTTCTGAGCTTCGATAACAGCATGATGCAGCCGCAGGCGCAGGGCATGGACTTCGGCATGGACATGGGCTACAGGCTTCCGACCTTCGACGTGAAGGTGAGCGCCCAGACCAAGACGGCCTACAGCAAGAACAGCCAGAACGAGCTGGCGCTGGCGCTGTACGCGCAGGGCGTTTTCAACCCGCAGATGTGCGACCAGGCGCTGATGCTGCTGGATATGATGGACTTCGAGGGCAAGGACGAGCTGATGCAGAAGATCGCGCAGAACGGCACGCTCCTTCAGCAGATGGCCATGTACCAGCAGATCGCGCTTCAGCTGGCGGCGCAGGTCGACCCGGCGCTGGCCGAGCAGCTGGCCCAGGGCATCATGGGCGGGGCGCAGGCGCAGGGAAGCTCCGGAGGCGGCGCGCAGCCCTTCCAGGGCAATGACGGCGGCGCGGGCGGGAACATGACCAAGATCAACAATGCCCGCGCACAGGCCCAGCAGGCCCCCCAGCCGAACGCATGATTTGCATTCATGCAGATGTGGAGCGCATGCGGCTCCGGGTTCGCGGGCATGCGGGCTATGCCCCCGAGGGGCAGGACATCGTCTGCGCGGCGGTGAGCGCGCTGGTCTGCACGCTGGCGCAGAATCTGGCGCTGACGCTGTGCGACGAGGACTACAGCGCACGGCTGGAGGACGGCGACGCCTACATCCAGGCGTGGCCCCCGGCGGAGCTCGCGGTCAGCTGCCAGCGCATCTTTATGGTGATCGTCAACGGGCTGAACCTGCTGGCGAACCAGTACGACCAATACGTCTGGTTTGAGGCGGAATAGCCTCCCGGCGTTTGGATAAAGGGTCTCGCCCACCCAGACGGGCAGGAGGTAAGCTATGGAATACATCAAATTCGATCTTCAGCTCTTTGCAGACGGCGGCGCTGGCGCTGCCGGAGGCGATGGCGGCGCGGCAGCCGGGGCCGGAGACGCAGCGGGCGTAACTGCACCCGACGCCGGGGTGCTCAGAGCGAAAAAGCGCAAGGAGAATCCGCTGGCGGCCGTGAAGTACGGCAAGCAGCCGGAGCCCATTGCGCCGAGCCCGGACGCAACGGGCAATGCAGAGGCCGCGAACACTGGGGATGCGGGAAAGAAGCCGACCTTCCAGGAATTGATCGAGGGCGAGTACAAGGCCGAGTTCGGCGAGTACGTGCAGAATGTCATCCGCCAGCGCTTCAAGGCCAACGCCGAGAACGAGGAGAAGCTGGGCAAGATGACCCCGATCATGGAGATGCTGGGTCAGAAGTACGACATTGACCCCAACGACATCGACAGGATCGCAAAGGTCGTCGGCGACGATGACAGCCTGTACGAGTCCGAGGCAATGGAGCGCGGCATGAGCATCGACAGCCTGAAGGCAATCAAGCAGATGGAGCGCGAGAACGCCCAGCTCAAGCAGCGCGAGCAGCAGAGCATCGCCGACCAGCGGCTGCGGGCGCACTTCAATGCCCTGGCGCAGCAGGCGGATGAGGCGAAGAAGCTGTACCCCAACCTCGATCTGGGCGTTGAGATGCAGAACCCCACCTTCGCGCGCCTGACCAGCCCCAATGTGGGCGTGGACGTGCGCACCGCCTACGAGGTGGTGCACCGCGACGAGATGCGCGGCGCGGAGATGCAGTTCGCTGCGCAGAAGAGCGCGGAACGCATGGCCAATGCAATCCGATCCGGGAGCATGCGCCCGGTGGAGAACGGCTTGCAGGGCCAGCAGAGCGCCGGCGTTGTGAAGGCCGATCCCAAGTCCCTGACGAAAGCCGACCGCGAGGAGATCAAGCGTCGCGTGCGGCTGGGAGAAAAGATCGTTTTCTGATCTTCAGGAGGGAATTTATATGCTGGACTATATCAAGATGAATCTTCAGCTGTTCGCCGCGGGTACGCTGGTGAACGCCACCACCACCTATGTCAACTCTGACACGGGTGCGACCACCCCGTTCGACGGCACCAACAAGCTGTCGGACACCATGAAAACCTACTACGACACCGAGCTGCTGGAGAACGCCCGCAGCAACCTGATCTTCGCCCAGTTCGGCAAGAAGCAGGGCCTGCCCGCGAACAAGGGCCGCACCATCGAGTGGCGCAAGTGGAACACCCTGCCCAACGCCGACACCCTCACCGAGGGCGTGATCCCCACCGGCAAGAAGATGGGCATGAGCAGCCTGACCGCGAGCCTGACCCAGCACGGCATGTTCGTGGCCATCACCGACCTGCTGGATCTGCACGCCATCGACGACGTGCTGCTGGGCGCGACCGAGGAGCTGGGCGCTTCCGCCGGTGAGACCATGGATCTTCTGATCCGCAACGTGCTGCAGACCAACACCAACCTGATCTACTGCGACAGCGTGACCGACGGCGCTGCGACCGCCCCCACCGCCTACACCGGCATGAGCGCGGACAACAACCGCCTGACCCCGGACATGGTGAACAAGGCCGTGACCTGGCTGAAGAAGAACAAGGTTCCGACCATCAACGGCAAGTATGTGGCCATTCTGCACCCCAGCGTGGCCTACGACCTGCGCTCCAGCTCCGAGTGGATCGAGGCGCACAAGTACGCTGCGACCACCGAGATCTTCAACGGCGAGATCGGCGAGCTGCACGGCGTGCGCTTCGTGGAGACCACCAACGCCAAGATCACCCAGCGCACCCTGTCCGGCAGCAAGACCGGCATGGTGTACACCACCATCTTCCTCGGCAAGGACGCCTACGGCATCATCGACCCCGAGGGCGGCGGCCTGGAGATGATCGTGAAGGACAAGAGCGAAGCTGGCGGCCCGCTGGAGCAGTACAGCACCGCGGGCTACAAGTTCGAGGCGGCGACCAAGATTCTCTACCCGGAGCGCATGGTGCTGGTGGAATCCTGCAGCGCCTACT
>CAMBWJ010000266.1 GCA_945871545.1 uncultured Clostridia bacterium
GCACCAGCGGATCGCGCTCCCCGCGCTCGGCTTCCCGATAGCCGCGCCAGATCAGCGCCAGCGCACTGAGCGTCTCCACACCGTAATCCTGGGAGAGCACATCGCCCGCAAAGCGTACCAGCTGACGCTCGCCCACCGGCATGCCGGCCAGCACATCCTCGGCCTCCGGCAGCAATCCGTCGCGCATGTCCATGTCCGGTGGCATCAGTCGGCGCAGATCCGCGCCCCGCAGCTGCAAAAACAGCATGCCGTGCAGCTTCACGGCCATCGGCACGTCGCCCCGGTAGAACAGCTCCCGCAGGGTGCTCTCGGATTCGGCGTCCCCTGCGGCGGCGATCACCATGATGGCGGCGCGCCCGCAGTTTTCGTTGCCGGTGCCCACCGCCCAGATCAGAAGCGTGCGGAAATCCCGATCCGTCCGCCACAGCTCCACCGCGCGCTCCAGGCCCTCGCCCAGCTTTCCGGCGATCTCCAGCAGCCGCCTGCGGTACTCCTCCGCCGGGACCTCGTAGATCAATTCCGGCCGAATGCCGCTCAGACCGCCCTGCGCCGCAAGCTGCTGATAGTAGCGCGCCACGCTGTCCTCGGGATCGATGCGCAGAATCCGCAGCCAGAAGCGCTCCACCTGCGCATCCTCCGCACCGGTTCGGTGCAGCAGCACGGCCCGCATGTGCAGAAGGCCCTTGTCGTGGGGCGTCTCCTGAAGGGCCAGCCGCACCGCCTCCGCAGCCTCGGCGTGCATGCCCAGCTCCGCCAGAGCAAAGATCATCAGCCGCAGCTCCACACCCTCCGGACGCAGCGCAATGGCCCGCTCAGCCAGGCTCCGCGCGCCGGATGCATCGCCGCACAGGTGCAGCACCTGCGCCGCCGCACACAGCGTGCGCGCGCTGGGATCCGACTCCTCCACGCTCCGATGTGCCTGTTCCAGCGCCTGGGCGTCCTGACCGTCCATGCGCAGCGCCATGGCGTACAGCGCGCGCATCTCCGGCTGATTCGCATCCATGTGAAGGCTGCGCTCGAACAGCCTGCGCGCCTTCTCCACGTCGTCCTCCCGCAGCGCGCTGCAGGCCTTCTCGGCGATCTGCGCTGCCCTGCCCCGGCGGCGATCCAGCGGACGCTTCAGCGTGTCGTAGAGGTAGATCTCCTCGGTGAGGTCCAGCGCGTCGTCGGCGTACTCCCCGCCTCCGGCGTGGCTGCGGTACAGCGACAGCGCGCGCCGTGCGGAATCCATCTCGTTGCGGCCCAGCTGGTTCAGGGCCAGGCCATAGTAGCATTCGGCGGGCGCGTTCTTCTCCGCCAGCAGATCCAGCAGGATGCGGTTGGACTGCTCGTGACAGCCCATCTCGCAGTACATCTCCGCCAGATCCAGCTTGTATTCCCGGTTCTCCGGGGACTGCTCCACCGCGCTGCGCATAAGCTCCAGCGCGTCCACCGGATTGTTGTCCCGGCGGTTCTTCATCGCGCGGTGGTGCACGTAGGCCGCGCTGCGGTCGATGGATACAACCTTGGGGTTATGCTTCATTGATCCTCCCGAATTGTCGCCGCTTCCAGCAGCAGCTTGAGATCCTCCGCGCTGAATTTGTAGCGCTTGTTGCAGAAATGGCAGTCCACCTGAGCGCCGTGCTGGTTCTCGATCATGTCCTGAAGCTCCGCACTGCCCAGCGTCACCAGCATGCGCTCGATGCGCGCGCGGCTGCAGTCGCACTGGTAGCGCGGCGTGCGCTTCGCCAGCACCTTCGGCTCCAGATGCAAAAGCAGCTGGTTGACCGCGCCCTCCAAATGGTATTCCTGCATCGTGGCGGAAATATCCATGAACATGCCGGCACTGTGCTCCACCGAAGCGATGGCGGCCTCGGTGGCGTTGGGCATCATCTGAATGATCAGGCCGCCGGCGGAGACCACATGGTCGTCGTCCACCAGCACACCCAGGCTCACCAGCGAGGGGGTCTGCTCCGAGGCGGTGAAGTACATGGCGAAGTCCTCGGCGATCTCGCCGGAGACCAGGTTCACCTGGCCCACGTAGGGCTCCTTCAGTCCAAGGTCCTTGATGACGGTCATCTTGCCGTCCCTGCCCACCGCAGCGCCCACCGGCAGCTTCTTGCCCGTGCGCGGGAGGTCGATTCCGGGATTGTCCACGTAGCCCTTCACGCTCAGATCGCCGTGGGCCACCGCCAGCACCGTGCCGATGGGGCCGCCGCCCTTGATCTGCACGCTGACGGACTCCCTGTCGTTCTTCAGCATGCTGCCCATCATGGCCGCGCAGGTCAGCGTGCGCCCCAGCGCCGCCGTGGCGATGCGGGAGAGCTGGTGGGTGTCCATCGCCTTCTGCACCATCTCCGTGCTCTCGATCAGGATGGCCCGGGCCTGCCCGTCCATCAGGGAAATATCATAAATGCCGTCGCGGTTCATTGCGTCCATTGATTTATCTCCTTAAATTTATTCGCGCGTCGCGCAGATGTGCACGCGCATTTCCTGCGGCTTCGGCTTATCAAAGCTCTGATCGCCAAATATCTGTACTTTGACGAAGCCCGCTTCCTCCAGAAGTGCCTTCAGGCGCTCTGGTTCGTGGGCGCGCTGGCGGTGGGTCTCCGAAACCCTGCGGTACAGCTCCCCCTCCTCGCGCAGGAAGAAGGTGATGTCCATAGTTACAATATCCCCCTCCAGCGAGTTCTGCCAGAGGTAGGCTGCCTCGTCGCGCTCCTCGCCGAAGAAGGCGTCGCCCAGCACGCTGCGCAGCTTGTAGGGCGAGGAAATGTCGAAGGCCAGCGCGCCGCCGGGTCGGATGCAGCGGTGCGCCGCCCGAAAGAAGGAAAGCGCGCGCTTATCCGAGGTGAGGTAATTCACGCCGTCGCAGGCGCACACCAGCGCGTCCACCGGGCGCGGAAGCGCGAGCTGCGTCATGTCCTGGCATACAAACTGTGCGTTCACGCCGCTTTGACGCGCCTTTTCCCCCGCAAGTTCCAGCATTTCCCGGGAAATGTCCACGCCCGTGACCCGCAGGCCACGCCGCGCAAACTCCAGCGTCATCGAGCCGGTGCCGCAGGCGCAGTCGCAGAGGCTTGTTGGCCGCACGCCCGTGCGGGACAACAGCTCCAGATAGTAATCCGCCCAGGCGGGATAATCAAAATCGTCCATCAGCAGGTCGTAGACCCGCGCAAAGCCGCTGTATGCGTCCATCGTTCAACTCCAATATCATAGCCATTTTCCCATATTCATTGTACCATAATGCCCTGCGCTTGACAAGAATTTCCTGCGCAGTTTTCGCATGCATGTTCAGATAACCCAAAGCTAACGCAGCGCGCTTGCAATCGACACGTTGCTCTGCTATATTCTGTTCGGAACGAAAAATCACATTCCCAAAGATAACCATGCAATGGAGCGATGCAACATGAGATATAAACTTGCCATATTTGACCTGGACGGCACCGTGCTGGATACCCTTCAGGACCTGGCCAACGCGGTCAACCGCGCGCTTGAGATGCACGGCTTTCCGCAGCACTCCGTCGAGGACGTGCGCGTGTTCGTGGGCAACGGCGTGGCCAAGCTGATCCGCCGCGCGGTTCCGGCGGGCACCGGCGACGCGGAGTGTGAAGCCGTGCTCGCCGACTTCAAGGCCAGCTACCGCGAACACATCAACGACTGCACCAGGCCCTACGCCGGAATTCCGGAGATGCTGCGCGCACTGAAGGACGCGGGCGTGAAGGTGGGCATCAATTCCAACAAGTTCGACGCGGCGCTGCAGAGCCTGTGCCACATCCACTTCGAGGGCCTCTACGACTACGCCGTGGGCGAATCCGAGATCACGCCGAAGAAGCCGGATCCCACTGCGGCGAAGCGCATCATGGAGAATATG
>CAMBWJ010000267.1 GCA_945871545.1 uncultured Clostridia bacterium
GGGCATGCTGGAGCGCGCCAAATATCGCCCGGACTGCGCAGAATTGGTGCTGGGGCCGCTGCTCAACAAGCTGCGTCAGGATCCGCGCATGGTCTGGAAGCTCGGCTATGAAGCGCACCGCGACCTCTTTGCAGAAAACAGCCTGAACGACCCCGCGTTCCGCGAATTCCTGGGTGAGCTGGGCGTGCATCGTTTCGAGTACGAGGCCTGCGGGCGGGACGTGCGCGTGCCGGAGGGGAACCACAGCCTGCACCTGCCCTTCTGCCACACCAACGTCTCCGCATGGTGCACGCTCAAGGCCCGCTGCGAGACGGGCAAGCGCGGCGCACAGGGCCCGGTAGAGGGCTGTCCAGGCTTTTGCAGGGAGAACGCCTTTCTGTACCCGAGGGAGCTGAAGCTGATCGGGCGCGGAAACGCCCTGTTGATGCTTCAGCGCAGCATAAATACACTGCCGCCGCAGATCGACCGCCTGGTGTACAATCTCTGAGGGAGGTGCCCAATGTCGGATATGAAGATCACCGCCGGTCTGGGCGCGCTGGAGAACCTGCCGCGGCTGGCCGCTGCGGGCGCGGACGAGGTGTTTTGCGGCTACGTGCCCATTTCCTGGCTGGAGAAGTACAGCAATTTCACGCCGCTGAACCGCCGCGAGGTGCTGCTGCAAGGGCTTCAGATCGACTCCATGGGCGATCTCAAGCTGCTCCAGCGCATGGCGGAGGACTGCGGCGTAAATGTCGCGCTCACCTTCAACGCCCTCTACTACCTGCCGGAGCAGTTGTCCCTTCTTTGCAATCTGTTCGGGGAATTGAAGCAGCTCGGGCTTGACCGCTGGATCCTGGCCGACCCGGCGCTGATGCTGCATCTGAAGCAGAACAGGATCGGCGGGCACATCCATCTCAGCGGCGAGGCGGGCTGCTTCAGTCCCGACGCGCTGGCCTTCTTCCGCAGGTTGGGCGTCGAGCGCTGCATCTTTCCGCGCAAGATGACCCCGGAGGAGATGGCCGCCTGCATCGCCACCGCGCCGGAGCTGGAGTACGAGGCCTTTGCGCTCAACGAAAACTGCCACTTCTCCGGCGCACACTGCCTGAGCCTGCACTGCGACGAGCTGGAGGCGCTGTGCCGCGTGCCCTACCGCGCCGTCGGGCCGGACTGCACCGCGCCGTATGAACCCGCATGTGCAGCGGAGGACGGCTTCGGTGCCAGCGGCTGCGGTCTGTGCGCTCTGCCCCGGCTGCGCCGCGCGGGCGTGACCCGGCTGAAGGTGGTGGGGCGGGGGAGCCACATCGACTGGATTGAGCGCGACGTGCGCATGCTGCGTCGGGCGCTGGAAATGGGCGGCGAAGCGCCGGAGGAGCTTCGCCGGGAACTGCTGGGAAACCTATGCAGCGGCGCGTGCTACTACCCTGAAACAGAATGTTGAACCTGCCGCAGGTTTCAAAATCGGGAAGTTTCTGCTTTTTTTCTGTGCAACGCAGGAATTCCATATATCCCCGTAGAAAGAAAAAGAGATGTGAGCAGATTCGCAGGGGTGAGCAGCATGAAGCGTCCAATCCGAACGGCGGTCGCTGCCTCGGCCACGCCCATCGCGCAGCGGCAGCTGATCCATGCGCTCTCCTGCGCCGGCATCGACCTGCTCGCTTTCGCCCGGGACGGCCAGACCGCCTGGAAGCTGCTGGAGGCGCACAGGCCGGATCTGCTGGCCGTCGATCTGGAGCTCCCGGCGCTGGACGGCGCGGAGCTTGCGCGGCGCGCGCTGTGTAGCCATGCGCTCCCGCTGCGCCCTGCGGTGCTGCTGATGCACTACCCCGAGTTTGCAGCGCCGGACGCTGATCTTCTGGAACAGGCGGGCGCGGTACTGGCGGAGAAGCCCGTGCAAGCGGAGCGCTTCGCCGCCGCCATCGACCGGCTGCGCAGCGACGGAATGCGCTTCCGCCCGGAGGAGTGTGCCCGGGTTGATCAGCTGCTGGACGAGCTTGGCGTGCCGCAGCACTTAGGCCGCGATTGCCTTCGAGCCGCGATCCTGCTCTGCGCGGCGGACGTTCGCGCCATACACAGCCTCTCTGCGCGGGTCTATCCCTTCGCCGGGGAGAGCTGCGGCTGCACAACGCAACAGGCGGAGCGCGCCATGCGCCACGCCATCAGCCTCGCATGGCGAAGCGATCAGGTGGACAACCAATACCGTATCTTTGCGGATACAATCGACGCGGGGCGCGGACAGCCCACATGCGGTGAAATGATTTCGCGCCTGGCGGATATACTACGTTTGGAGGGATGAGACGTGAAGAAAATGAAGCGAGTGGTTCTCATCGTGCTCGACGGCGTTGGCGCCGGCTGGCAGCATGACGCAGCGAAGTATGGCGACGAGGGCGCGGATACCCTCGGGCATGTCATCGCGCAGGAGCACCCGGACATTCCGAACCTGACCGAACTGGGTCTGCTCAAGACCATCGATATGCATCCGCTGGGAGAGGATGAGCCCATCGGCTGCTACGGCACCATGGTCGAAAAGGCTGCCGGAAAGGACACCACCACCGGTCACTGGGAGATCGCGGGCCTGACCCTGGAAAAGCCCTTCCCCACCTATCCCCACGGCTTCCCCAGGGAGGTCATCGAGGCCTTCGAGCAGGAGACCGGACTTCAGGTGATCGGCAACAAGCCCGCCTCCGGCACCGCCATCATCGAGGAGCTGGGCCCGGAGCACATCACCACCGGTAAGCCCATCGTGTATACCTCCGCCGACAGCGTGTTCCAGATCGCCGCCCACGAGGCCGTGATTCCGCCCATGGAGCTGTGGCACATCTGCCGCATCGCCCGCCGCCTGCTCAAGGGCGAGCACAATGTGGGCCGCGTCATCGCGCGCCCGTTCATCGGCAACCCCGGCGCGTTCGTGCGCACCGGCAACCGCCGCGACTTCTCCGTGGATCCCCTCGGCCCCACCATGCTGGACGTGATCAAGAACAACGGCCTGGACGTACTGGGCGTGGGCAAGATCGAGGACATCTTCAACCATCGCGGTCTCACCCAGTCCAACCACGCCGCCGGAAATCCCGCCTGCACCGACGCGATCATCGAATACATGCAGAAGGACAACTGGAAGGGCCTGCTGTTTGCCAATCTGGTGGACACCGACATGCTCTACGGCCACCGCAACGACGTCAAGGGCTTCGCAAAGGCCCTGGAGGACTTTGACAGGCGCCTGCCGGAGATCCTGAAGCTGCTGGGCGACGACGGCATGCTCATCATCACCGCCGACCACGGCTGCGACCCCGCCTATCCCACCACCGACCACACCCGCGAGAAGGTGCCGGTGCTGGCCTGGGGCCTGGGCCTGGAGGAAGGCGTGAACCTGGGCGAGCGCAGGACCTTCGCGGACGTCTCCGCCACTGTGCTTGAGGCCCTGGGCTGCAAGGAAAAGCTGGACGGCACGTCCTTCTACGGCGACATCGCGCTGGACGAGGACTGAACTGCATATTGACCTGCAAAAGCAAGCCAATTCAATGGAATCGGCTTGCTTTTGTGTTGCAGGCAACCGTTTTCGGCGCAATGTGAACACTTCCTACAAAATTCAGACGCAGCTTCGACTGCATTTTACCAAAAATACACTTGAAAAACACTTGTACTTCCCCGGAGATTGGGGTACAATATGTATGTAATCTGGGTAGTTTGGATTGAATCCATTGCCCCATGAATTTAGGAGGTTTTTATCATGGCTGTTAAAGTTGCGATTAATGGTTTTGGCCGCATTGGCCGTCTTGCTTTCCGTCAGATGTTCGGCGCTGAGGGCTACGAAGTTGTCGCCATCAACGACCTGACTTCCCCCAAGATGCTGGCTCACCTGCTG
>CAMBWJ010000268.1 GCA_945871545.1 uncultured Clostridia bacterium
AGCACTGCGGCGGCCATGTGGCAATTTTCCAGAATTTGCCAAACAAACAACATATTGTTACTCCATAAAACTGCAACTTGTTCCGGTATAATTGCGTCTATAATGGTGCATTCAATGCAAAATCGTGTCGGAGGTATTTGAATGAAGAAAATTCGCATCCTGCTTGCCGCGATCCTCGTTGTGGCGCTGCTGACTTCCGTCCTTTTCATATCCGAGGCGGAGCCGGCCACCGAAGAGGTATGGCAGGCGGACCTGCTGAAGCTGATGGATCCTGCGGACGTGCCCCGCACGACGCACATCCAGTATGAAAATACCTATGATGAAGGCGCGAACATTGCGCAGAAGGACGTCGCCTGCGAGGTGACGGTCAACGGCGTGACCTACGGCTGCGAGTGTGTGTTCGAGTTCGTCGGCAACGCAGAGCCGGACTGGAGCGCCATCCAGCAGTGGCTGGGCGGCATTGTGACCGAGTCCGCCCGCAGCGCCGGCAGCGACTCCGAGTCCCTGGCCAAGGCCATCGACAAGGCCATTCGCGCGGCGCGCAAGTCCGCACAGCCGGATTCCAGCGGCGCGCTGCCGGCCTGGGCCTCTGAATCCATTCAGGTTTCGGACATCCGCGTATCCACGCCCTTCTATCCGGAGCTTTCGCTGGGCAAGAACGGTACAGCTACAAAGCGGCTCCAGCAGAGCCTGATTGCGATGGGCTTCCTCAACGATAAAGCCGACGGTTACTTCGGCGAGCGCACCAAGCTTGCCGTGGAGGCGCTGGAGCGCTACGTTCGGGAGCTGGAGCAGGAGTTGATTGACGCGCGGCCTGTGGAGACCCCCACGCCTGAACCCACCGCTACCCCTGTGGCCACTGCGGCGGCGGCAGCCACCCCGGAATCCAAGCACCAGCTGACCCTCGTGCCCAAGAACACCCCTGTGCCCACGGCGGAACCCACGGAGGAAGCCATGGAGGCCGTCACGGATGAACCGGTGCTCCAGCCCGTGACCCAGGTGGACGGCGTAGCGGACGCGCTGCTCCAGGCCTACCTGTATTCCGACAGCTTTGTCGCGGTGCGCGGTGCGCTCAAAACCGGCTCCAGCGGCACGGACGTGACCCGATTGCAGACGCGCCTGTTGAATCTGGGCTGCAGCGTCTCCGAGCCGGACGGCGACTACGGCAGCAGCACCGCCCGGGCGGTGCGGGTGTTCCAGTACGCCAACGGCCTGAGCCAGACCGGCGTGGCCGACGAACAGACCCTCACGCTGCTCTTCTCCGCAAATGCCAAGGCTCCGGCGCACGCCATGCTGTCGCTGGGCTCCACCGGCGAGGAGGTAAAGGAGCTTCAGCAGCGCCTGCTGTATCTGGGCTTCACCACGGCCTCTGCGGACGGCAGCTACGGCACCGCCACCCAGACCGCCGTGCAGCGGTTGCAGGAATACGTGCGGAGCATCGAGACGCTGGCCGTGAAGGCGGCAGATCCCACGCTTGCTGCGGACGCGGACGTGAGCGACCGCCTGACCACCGTTGTGGACGGCGTGGCAGACCCGATCCTGCTGGACATCTTCTACTCGAACAGCTTCCCGGTGGTGCCGGGTGAGCTGGGCAGCGGCGCCTCGGGCGACGACGTGGTTCGCCTCCAGCGCAGGCTGAGTGGCCTGAACTTCTTCTATGGCACGCTGGACGGCAGCTACGGTTCGGTGACGAAGGAGGCGGTGCTGGCCTTCCAGAAGCAGCACAAGCTGAGCCAGACCGGCACGGCGGACGCGGACACCCTGCGGGTGCTCTTCTCCGGCGACGCGCAGAAGGCGCTGAAGCCCTACGTGCTGAAGGTTTCCACCAAGGATCAGCGCGTGTACGCCTATGGTCTGGACGACAACAACGAGTACACCGTGCTGGTGCGCACCATGAAGTGCTCCACCGGCAAGGACGCCACGCCCACGCCCACGGGCACCTACCAGTCCACCACCGGCCCCGGCGCGCGCTGGCACTACTTCAAGAAGTACCAGTGCTGGGCCCAGTACGCCTACTATATCGAGGGCGACATCATGTTCCACTCGGTGCTCTACAACGAGAAGGACGGCCCCGTGACCCAGAGCTCGGTGAACAACCTCGGCCGCAAGGCCTCCCACGGCTGCGTGCGTCTGAGCGTGGAGGACGCGAAGTGGATCTACCAGAACTGCCCGGCGCAGACCAAGATCATCGTATATTGATGCAACACAAGAAATGGCCCGGTTCCGCAATGGAATCGGGCCAAAACTATGTCTGTTTGTCGGACGCAGCGCCGTCCTCCGCATCCAGGCGCTCCACCAGGCGGCGGATGCGCTCCCGGGCGAAGGACTGCTGCATCAGCGCGTCCTCACTGCTGGGCTGCGCGTCGCCCATCAGGGACACGAACTGGCTGACCTTCAGGCCCAGCGCGTCCTGCATGTCCCGGTCGGAGCCCTTCGGAGAGACCAGGTAGTAGCACAGCAGGGAATCCTGCTGGCCGATGCGGTGGGCGCGGTCCTCGGCCTGGGAGTGCACGGCGGGCGACCAGTCCAGCTCGCCGAATACCACGCAGGTGGCGCGCTGGAGGTTCAGGCCGCTGGCGCTGCGCAGGCTGATGCACAACAGGTCGGTCTTGCCCTGCATGAAGCTGTCGGCGGCGCGCTCCTTCTGCTGCTCCGTCTCGCGCCCGGTGATGAACTGGGGATGCAGCCCCTTCAATTCGCTCTTGTAGATGTCCATCACCGCGTGGTGGTGAGCCATCAGCAGCACCTTTTCGCCGCCCTCCACCAGCGCGCGCACGAACGCCGCCACGAAGGGCGTCTTCGCAATGCCGGTGGCCTGGCGCTGGCGCTGGCAGATCGCGTCCTCAATGATGGCGCGCTGGGCGGGGTCGTCGGTTCTGCGCAGCAGCGAGAGCTGCTCGGCCACGGGCAGCATCAGCTCCCGGTACACGCTGTCGTCCCAGTCGATCTCCTGCACCAGTCGCCGCTTGGGAGCCAGCTCCTTCAGCACGTCGCCCTTCAGGCGGCGCAGCATCAGGCCCTCCCGGCGCAGATGCTCGCCCAGCAGCTCCGGCTTGGCCACGATGGCGCTGTTGTAGCCGTAGCACCACTCCCGGGAGAAGCTCTCCCAGTCGCCGAGGAAGTGGAAGTCCAGAATGTTCACCACGTTCCAGATCTCGCCGCCGTTGTTGTAGATGGGCGTGCCGGACAGGCCGATGCAGTTCTCACAGGCCTGGGAGAGCAGGCTTGCAGCGCTGTACTTGCCGGTGCCGTTGCGGCGCAGCTCCTGAATCTCGTCGAAGATCACCGTGCGGAAGCCGCACTCCGGCAGCACGTCCTTCCAGCCGCGCAGCAGCAGGTAATGAATGAGATAAATATCTGCCTCGGGCAAGGGATAGGGCTTCAGTCCCCGGATCACGTGTACCCGTAGGTTGCCCTTCTCGTTGAGGAAGCGGGCGATCTCGCTCTGCCAGTTGCGCAGCAGGTGGGGCGGGGCCACGATGATCGCGGGATAGGATGCTGTGGTGGCGAGGAAGGCCAGCGCCTGCACCGTCTTGCCCAGACCCATGTCGTCCGCCAGAAGGCAGCGCCGCGCGGACAGCAGGAAGGCCAAGCCCTGCTGCTGGAAGTCCAGCAGCTGTCCGGCGAAGCTCTCTGCAGGGGGATTTGCGTACTCCGGCATCCTCCGGGCCTGCTCCCGGCGAATGGCGTAGTCCCTGGCCTCCTCCAGTGCGCTGTCCCAGCGCTCCCGGTCACTCTCGCGCACCTCCAGCGGATAGCGCAGCATCAGCCAGTTCAGATCGCCGATCACCCGACGGTTCGCCGTGAAGCGCGCAACGCCCCGACCCCGACCGTCGC
>CAMBWJ010000269.1 GCA_945871545.1 uncultured Clostridia bacterium
CACAGCGCCTTGATCACGCCGGAGGTGCGCGCCTTCAGTGCCCCGGCCATGGGCTCGAAGCTGTCGGAGGTGAAGAGCCTGCCGCCGTCCCGAAGCGCACAGACCTGCTCGTAGCACTCCTCAATGTCGGCGCGGGTCACATTCTCGCGGCCCGAAAACTTCTCCGCAACGGCGTCGATCACGGCCTCGCGGTCCACGCCCTCAAAGCGGGCGATGATCTCGTAGGCGATCTCGTCCACCGCGTGAACCGAGCCGGAGCACACGTCCAGTACGATGTTGTAGCCGCCGAGCTGAAACTGATGAATCATGAATCGCTTCTCCTTTATATCCGGGCTGTCAATCCAAAATATCGACCGCAAAAAAATGCCGCCCGCGGGGCGGCATTCGGTGATGACAAATTACTTGCTCTCCTTGGTGTTCTCGCACTTCTGGTTGGCGATGCCGCAGCTGGTCTTGCATGCGGACTGGCAGGAAGTCTGGCACTCGCCACAGCCGCCGTTCTTGGCGCTCTCGCACAGGTTGCGGGTTTCGATGGTCTGGATATGCTTCATTGTCGTTACCTCCACTTTATTCATGTGAAATATTATAGCGCGAACCGAAGATAAAGTCAATACGCAGACAGGTTGCGCCGGGGTTAATCTGAAAGAATCAGTCGCGGGTGGCCAGCAGATCGGCGTAGAACTGCTGCATTTCCTCCTTGGTGTCGAAGTTGCACAGGTACATCTGGTTGGCCATCGCGCCTGCGAGGGCATCCGGGATGCGCTCGCACATCTTCAGGTTCTTGCCGTACTTGGCGCGGATGGCCGCATCGTCCATGACGAAGTTCTTGCCGTCGCGGCGGCCGCAGTAGGCGCAGAAGTGGTGCGGACGGTCCATGGGCATGGTGCTCTTGTCGTAGGCCACCATGTCGGCCCAGATCTTGTACACGTCCACCTCGTTGGCGAAGTTGTACATGTCGGGGGAGTAGCCGCCGGAGGGACGCATGTTGACCTCCAGGCCGATGACGTCGCCCTTCTTGCCCAGACCCGCCTGATCCTCCTTGAGCACAAAGAACTCCAGGTGCACGAAGCGGCTCTTCACGCCGAAGGCCTTCACCGTGCGGCGGCCCAGGTCGCGCATCTTCTCGGGCAGTGCGCGCACCATGTAGTAGATGGAGTTGTCGCTGTCATTGACCACGTCCATGATGGAGTTGGGGGTGACGTTGCCGGTCTCGAAGATCGGCTCGCCCTTGGAGTCGATGATGCCGTCGTAGGTGCGCACCTCGCCGTTGACGAACTCCTCCATGATGTAGAGGTTGCTGTCCTTGGTGGCGAAGAAGTAGTCCAGATCCGCGTCGCTCTTGAGCTTGTAGGTGTTGTTTGCGCCAACGCCGTTGTCGGGCTTCACGACCACGGGATAGCCCACCTCATGGGCGAAGGCCTTGGTGGCCTCGTAGTCCTCCACCAGATGATAACGCGCAGTGGGGATGCCGGCCTGAGCGTAGTAGGCCTTCATGGCGGACTTGCGCTTGATCTTCTCCATGTCGGCGGACTGCTGGCCGGTGGTGATGTTGAAGGCGGTGCGCAGCGCGGCGTCGCGCTCCAGCCAGTATTCGTTGTTGGACTCCAGCCAGTCGATCTTGCCGAACTTGTAGGTCAGGAAGGCGACGGCGCGGAAGACCTCGTCGTAGTTCTCGAGGCTTGCGACCTTGTAGTAGTCCGTGAGGCTGTCCCGCAGCTCCTTGCGCAGCTGGTCATAGGGGCAGTCGCCGATGCCCAGCACGCGCAGACCGTTCTTCTTGAGCTCCGCGCAGAAGTGCCAGTAGTTGTCCGGGAAGTTGGGCGAGATGAAGATGAAGTTTTTCATGCGTACCGCTCCTTTGTGGTTTGACCGCTGTGAATCGCGCTTGCCTTAGTAGAGGAACTGGGGAACGTAGTGGTCGCACTGGCGGAACCACCAATCCCAGTCGTGGTTGACGTCGTAGCCCCAGAAGTCCACCTGGGCGTGGATGCCCTTTTCGCGCACGACCTGGGCAAGCCGTCCGGTGGAGGCCTTCAGCTCGTCCTCCCAGGCGCCCTGGCCCACGCAGAACACCATCTTGCGCTCGTTGTACATCTGGATGTAGGGGTGATCCCAGGGCATGTTCTTCAGGTACAGGTTGGGCGAGTTGTTGTACAGCGTCTCGTCCATGTATCCGCCGAAGAACTCGCCGGGATCGTACAGGCCGGAGAGGGCCAGCACGCCGCCGAAGAGGTCGGGGCGGCGGAAGAACAGGTTCCCCGCGTGGGTCGCGCCCATGGAGCAGCCGAAGGTGATGATGGGCTGGTCGAAGCCGTTGCGCTCGCCGCTGAGGTGCTTGATGAAGGGCACCAGCTCGTCCACGATGTAGTGGTACCAGCGCTCGTGCTGCTGCACGCGCCAGGCGCAGTCGCCGCCGAAGTTGGCGTAGGTCTCGCCGTCGATGGTGTCGCAGGAGTAGACCGTCACCAGGCCTGCGTCGATCCACTTGGCCCAGGTATCGATCATGCGGAAGGACTCAAAGTCCCAGAAGCGCCCCGCCTGGCAGGGGATGAACAGAACGGGCTTGCCGCGGTGGCCGTAGACCTTGAATTCCATGTCCCGCTGCAGATAGCCGCTGTAGTGCTTGTAGTAACGAATTTCCATGAAGATCAGCTCCAGTAAAAGGGTTGTGTGTATTTACAGGCCAAGACAGTCCATGAAGATGGGAATCTGCTGCTCCCAGGAGGCCTCCGAGTGGGTGCCGCCGGGAACGATGCGGAACGCCAGGTTCACGCGCTTGGTCAGCAACATGTGGGATATGGAGATCAGCGCCTCCGCCGTGGCGGCGTGGTTGAACATCTCCTCGCTGCCGTAGTCCATGTAGATGCAGGTGTCGTGCTCGATGTGTGCCTTGGCGATCATCTGGATCACCTTGGAGGGGGACACCCACAGGCTGGGGGACAGGCAGGCGGCGCGCTGGAACACGTCGTTGTACTCCACCGCGCCATAGAGCGCCATCAGGCCGCCCATGGACGAGCCGCAGATGATGGTGTGTTCCCGATCCGGCAGGGTGCGCACCTGCGCGTCCACCCTGGGCTTCAGCTCCTTTGTGAGCCAGTCCATGTAGATCTTGCCCTTGCCGTGAATCCGGCCCAGCGTGCTGTTTTCAAAGTTCAGCGGGGAGTATTCGATCAGGCGGTCGTCGCCCTCGTGGTTGCACTCAATGGCAACGATGATCAGCGGTGTGCGCGTCCAGACCATGTAGCTGTTCATGCCCCAGGATTTGCCGTAGGTCGCGTCGCTGTCAAAGAATACGTTGTGCCCGTCGAACATGTACATCACGGGGAAGCGGCGCTCCGGGTCGTCGTTGTAAAAATCAGGCAGATAAATATAGCCCTTGCGGGTTTTGTCCCCGCTGAGCTGGGGGATGGAGAGATCCCAAGTATAAACCATTTGGATGCATCCTCTTTTGTTTTATTGGTTCCACTTTCGTATAGTATAGTGGAACAATGTAAAATTGTCAATTTTTCGACGCACTCCAAGCCCCAAAAAACCCACAGGATTAACATTTTAAACGCAAAATCAACGAATGAAATGTTATGAAATTGAAAACAATGGCCCGAAATGCGCAAAATATGCCCGAACACCGAAAATGCTTCGGGGTACGGGCTGCGATTCACTCCTTTGTCAGGATGGTCTTTTCGGTTTCGTGATCGAAGAAGTGAAGGCGGTTCACGTCGAAGCCGACGCGGATGCGGTCGCCGCCGCGACTGTTGGTGCGGGGATCCACGCGGGCGATGAAGGAGCCCTCCTTGCCGCTGGTGGACAGGTACAGGTAGGTCTC
>CAMBWJ010000270.1 GCA_945871545.1 uncultured Clostridia bacterium
GTGATGTTCCTGCCCAGGGACTACCGCGATCTCTCCGCCTTTACGCCGCTGAGCGAGGTGCGCCCCGGCGAGACGGTCTCCGTGCGGGTGCGGGTGGCCGGGGAGGTCAGCCAGCGCCGCGCGCGCAAGCTGGTGATCACCAAGGTCTACGTCACCGACGGCAGCGAGACCATGGCGGTGGTGTGGTACAACCAGCCCTGGCTGAAGGATCAGCTGACCCGCGACCGGGAGCTGCTGCTCTACGGGTGCTGCGAGGCCCGGGGCGGCTCGATTCAGCTCAGCAGCCCTACCATCGAGCAGGAGACGGGCCTGATTCCGGTGTATCGCAGCATCAGCGGCGTTCCGGCAAAGGCCGTGCGGCAGAGCGTGGAGGCGGCGCTGAAGGTATGCGAGGGCCAGTGGCCCGACGAGCTGCCCGAGTCCATCCGCAGGCGCTATGGCCTGTGCGAGCGCAACTTCGCCATGCGCAACGCCCACTTCCCGGACAGCCGCGAGGCGCTGGAGACGGCGCGGCGGCGCATTGCCTTCGAGGAGCTGCTGCTGTATCAGGTTGCAATCTCGCTGTGCCGCCACAGCGGCGAACCCGGCGTGCAGATCGCGTCCGGCGAGGCCGATCTGGAAGAATACTGGAATAAGATGCCCTTTCCGCCCACCGGTGCGCAGCGGCGCGTGCTTCAGGAGATTGCGAATGACATGCGCGGTCCCAACGCCATGGCGCGCATGGTGCAGGGCGACGTGGGCAGCGGCAAGACCGCCGTGGCCTTCGGCGCGATCGCTCTTGCGGTGCACGGCGGCTACCAGGCGGCGCTGATGGCCCCCACCGAGGTGCTGGCACGCCAGCACTACGAGGGCGCGAAGGCGATGCTGGAGCCGCTGGGCATGAAGGCGGGGCTGCTGGTGGGGAGCCTGACGCAGAAGCAGCACCGCATCGCCCACGAGGCCATCGCCAGCGGCGAATGGGACGTGGTCATCGGCACCCACGCGCTGATCACCGAGGGTGTGGAGTACAAAAATCTGGGCCTGACCGTCACCGACGAGCAGCACCGCTTCGGCGTGCGCCAGCGCACCGAGCTGAGCCGCAAGGGCGAAGCGCCCAACGTGCTGGTGATGTCGGCCACGCCGATCCCGCGCACGCTGTCGCTGATCCTCTACGGCGATTTGGACATCTCCATCATCGACGAGCTGCCGCCGGGGCGCAAGGGTGTCAAGACCCGCATCGTGCCCGAGGACAAGCGGCAGGACATGTACGGCTTTCTGCGCAGCGAGGTGCAGAAGGGGCGGCAGGTGTACGTGGTCTGCCCACTGGTGGAGGAATCCGAGGCGGTGGACGCGCTGCCGGCGGAAGTGGTGTACGAGAACCTGCGCACGCGGGATCTTCCCGATCTGCGCATCGAGCTGGTGCACGGACGCATGAAGGCCGCGGACAAGGATGCGGTGCTGGAGAAGTTCCGCAGGGGCGAGGCGGACGTGCTGGTGTCCACCACGGTGATCGAGGTGGGCGTGAACGTGCCCAACGCCAGCGTCATGGTGGTGGAAAACGCCGAGCGCTTCGGCCTTGCGCAGCTGCATCAGCTGCGAGGGCGCGTGGGACGCGGCTCCGACGAGGCCTGGTGCTTCCTGATGGCGGAGCCCAATGAGCGATTGAAGTTCCTCGCCTCCACGACCGACGGCTTCAAGATCGCCCAGAAGGACATGGAGCTGCGCGGCCCGGGCGACCTGTTCGGCACGCGCCAGAGCGGATCCATCGTCTGCGGCGTGGGTACGCTGGCGGGCGATACGCAGCTTCTGAAGCTGGTGCACGACGAGGCACGCGCTCTGCTGCGGGATCGCGATAACCCGGACGCGCAGGCCGTCATCCGCATGGCGGAGGAGGCCTACGTGCAGAAGTTCCGGGACGCGGCCGTCAATTGAATACGAAGATATTGCGCCTTTGGGGGGAATCTGCCTCCGAAGGCGCTTTTCTGTGCGCCTGACAAAAGAACGCGCGCACGCCATTCTTCTCCAGTGCACAATTTCCAGTGTAAAAGCTCCGGCGCGGGTCAAACTACAGTCAGTCTCAAGCGAGGAGGTGAAAAGCATGAAGAACGCAGAAAACAAGGCCGCAATGGAAAACATGAAGTATGAAATTGCGCGCGAGTACGGCGTGAACCTGACCAAGGGTTACAACGGCAACCTGTCCTCCAAGGACGCGGGCACCGTCGGCGGTCAGATGGTTCGCAAGATGGTCGAGGACTATCAGCGCCAGCACGCGAACCAGTAAGGCGTCACCCGCGCGGAATCCGCGCACGCATCAGTCTTCCCCCGGGAGAGGCTCCGCATGCACCGAACAAGGCGTTTGCGGCGCGGCTCCCAAGTCAGAACAAAAACCGCCGCGCAGCAGCGGCGTGAGAAGGAGAGCATTATGCGCAACACCAACAATCAGATCAACGTTCCCGAAGCGCGCCAGGCCATGGCCAACATGAAGCAGGAGGTGGCCAACGAGCTGGGCATCAACCTGAAGCAGGGCTACAACGGCGATTTGTCCTCCAAGGACGCGGGCCACATCGGCGGCAACATGGTCAAGAAGATGATCGAGGCCCAGGAGCGCGCCATGAGCGGCAACCGCTGAGTGAAGCAAGCGAGGGTATAGAGCGTCCGGACGCGCTGCGTGCGTGAACGGACAAAAGGGACGGCCAGCATCATTGCGGGCCGTCCCGGTATCTGTTTTGGATGAATTCAGGCGGCGGGCTCCAGACCCTGCCAGATGTGCCGGATATCCACGGCGGGGGAGCCGGGGCGCGCGGTGCCCGGTGTATCCGCAGCGGGATTTGCGGAAGGCTCCAGGCCCTGCCAGATGTGCTGGATATCCACGGCGGGGGAGTTGGACTCGTCACCGGAGAGTGCGTCCCTCAGGAAGCCGAGAATGGATTCGCCCGGACCAGCCTGCTGCGCATCGGTCATGCGCAGGATCAGTCGGGCATAGTTGCTTTTGTCGGCGAGGGGCTGATACCAGTCGTAGAGTTCGTCGAACCAGTTCTGCTCGGCGCAGGGAAGGAACAGCGAAAGCCCGCAGGTCGCGTTCTCCAGAGCGCCGGAGTCGGCGTGGAAGCGCACGGCCTGGTTCACGGCGCTGCGCAGCGCGGCGCACTCCGCAGGGGCGAAAGCTTCCAGCGCGTCGCAGAGCTGCAATGCGTCCATCATTCCAGACGGCGGAGCGCCGTCCAGCTCGCCGAAGGAGACGAGATCGGCCACCGCCGCGCAGATTTCCCCGGCGCTGTCGTCGAAGCGCCGGTTCAGCTCCGCGTAGAGCGCTTCCACCGCCGCTTGCAGTGCGCCGGACGCGCCGCAGTCCAGCACGCTCGACGTGGTTGCCCGGGAGAACAGGCCGTGGCTGCCGGTGGAAACGTAGTCCCCGGCGAAGCGGGTGCAGATTTCCAGCGCGTCCATCTCCGGGTTCTCCGCCAGCGCGGACAGCCACAGGTCGTAGCGCCCGCCGCTGCCCAGCGTGCTCTCCTGACTGGCGACGATGTAGTCCGCGCATTCGCCCAGGGAGAAGAGCAGATCGGCGCAGTTCATCATGCATGCGTCGAAGATCAGGGCCTCGATGCGCTGCCCGGCCTGCGACGCGCCCTTCAGCGCGACAGCGATTTCGTCCAGCATCAGGGAATCGTCGTCAAACAGCTCGTCAAAGCACACGCCGCCGGTGGGGCCGTCGCCGTGGCCCCAGAGCACCAGCACGTAGCGGTCAGCGGGATAATTCTTGCGGCCATACTCCAGAAAGGCGGACAGGCTGTCCGCCTCACCCATGCTGCGCCTGCGCGTGGCCTCCAGCAGCTT
>CAMBWJ010000271.1 GCA_945871545.1 uncultured Clostridia bacterium
GACGATGTAAGCATTTCAGTTTCAAGCGGGGCGCATGCATGTGCGCCCTGTTTTATACGGGGAGGAAGCAGTAATGGACAAGGTGGTACTGGGGCTCTCGGGCGGGGTGGACTCCGCAGTCGCGGCGCGGCTGCTCATGCAGCAGGGCTATGCGGTGCACGGCCTGTATCTGGACATCGGCACGCCCGAGGCCCGGCAGGACGCCATCGACACGGCGGCGTTTCTGGACGTGCCGCTGACGGTGCAGGACATCTCCGCAGAGCTGGAAGCCCATGTCTGCGCGCCCTTTGTGGACAGCTACTTGCGGGGCGAGACCCCGAACCCCTGCATCCTGTGCAACCCGGCGGTGAAGTTCAGGAGCCTCATCGACTGTGCGGACGCGGTGGGCGCAAGGTACATTGCCACCGGCCACTACGCCCGCTCGGCAAACGGCGCGCTGTACAAGGGCAGACCCAGCAACGACCAGAGCTACATGCTCTGTCGGCTGAAGCGCAGCCAGGTCGAACGGCTGCTCCTGCCGCTGGGGGACTATGAGAAGGCGCAGGTGCGCGCCATGGCCGAGGACTTCGGCGTCCCGGTGGCCCACAAGCCCGACAGCATGGAGATCTGCTTCATCCCGGACAGGGACTACATCGGCTGGATCTGCCGCCGCGCGGAGGTTCCCGGGCCGGGAGAGCTTGTGTTCCACGGCGAGGTCATCGGGCAGCACGAGGGGATCCACCGCTACACGGTGGGCCAGCGCTGGCCGGGGCTGCGGGACGGCCGCAAGATGTACGTCTCGGAGATCCGGGCGGAGCAGAACCGCGTGGTGCTCGCGCTGTGGGAGGAGCTGTTCAAGACCGAGGTGCGTGCGCGGGACATGAACTGGCTCATCGATCCCCCTTTGGAGCCCATCCGCGCCAGCGTGCGCGTGCGCCACACCAAGTGGGAGAACCCCGACTGCACCGCGATTCCCACCCCCGATGGCGGTGCGATCATCACCTGCGACGAGGCGGTGCGCGCCCCCGCGCGCGGACAGGCCGCCGTGCTCTACGATGGCGACCGGCTGCTGGGCGGCGGCTTCATTATCTGAACAATCTACAAATGAAAAATCCCCCGGCGATCCGTGCGATCACCGGGGTAACATATGCATTTATTCCTGAATGACCACCGTGGTGCCGGAGGGGCAGTTCTCGTAGATCCACTGTGCGTCCTCCACGGTGAGGCGGATGCAGCCGTGGGAGGCGGGCCTGCCCAGCTTGCGCACGGAGGTCTTGTTGAGCACCTTGTTCTTGCTGTAGACGACGGAGTGGAACAGGATGCCGCCCACGATGCGGCTGGCCCACTTGGCGTAGCAGCTGTAGGTGCTGAACCAGTACCATTCGCCGGTGCCGGTGGGGCCGTCCATCTGGAAGGTGCCCAGCGGGGTCTCGGTGCTGGGGCCCTTCTTGCCGGTGGAGCAGATCATCTCATTGATGCAGGTGCCGAAGGAGGATCCGTTCCACTGGTAGACGTACACGCGCTGGTCGGAGACGTCCACCACCAGCTTGTAGGGGCAGACGAACTCCTCGGATTCGATGGCGTCGCTGGAGAAGAGCACGCGCTGGGTGGCCTCGTCGGCCACGGCGGTCTGATTCAGGCCGTTCTTGCGCTGGAAGTAGAGCAGGGAGCGCTCCGTGGAGGGGCCGAACGCGCCGTCCACGATGGGCAGATACTTCAGCTGGTACAGGCGGCGCTGGACGCGGGTCACCTCGTCGCCGCTGTCGCCGTTGGCCACGGTCTGGCGGTAGATCTGGAACTCGTATTCGCCGTCCACATAAGCGAGCAGGTGCTCGTCGATCGCCGTCTCGTCCTCCTTGACGATGGGCATGTCCACGGCGATGGCCTCGTTGCCGAAGCTGGCGGGTTCCGAGGGCACGGGGGTGGCGGTGGGCACCGGCGAGGGGGTGGGATACTGCTTTTCGTACTCGCGCAGATACTGCTTGAAGGAAGCCACGGCCTCGTTGGTCTGGCTGCCCGCCACGCCGTCCGGCTCCGCCGCGAGGAAGCCCCAGATGGAGAGCTTTTCCTGGGTGCGGTAGATGATGCTCTCCGGATCGGTGGAGTTGCTGGCGGAGACCAGCTCCTGGCCGCTGTACAGCAGGCGCAGAGTGGCGGCGTCGGCCACGCCGCTCTCGGCAAGGCCGTTGCTGCGCTGGAAGGCAGCCACAGCGGATTCGGTGTTCGCGCCAAACACGCCGTCCGCAGTGTCGCGCAGATAGCCCAGCTCGATCAGCTTGTTCTGCAGGGTGATGATGTTGGCGGAGTCGTCGCCGTCGCGATCGCCGCGCTGGAGCTCGGCGTAATCGGACGTGTCCGTGCCCTCGTAGATGTCGTCCTCGACGGCCTCCTGTTCAGCCGGTTCCGCCAGCGCGGCGAGGCCGGGCGTGGCGCAGGCCAGGGCAAGGATCAGTATGACGCTCAAAAGTCGATGCAGCAAAATCAGACACCCCTCATATCGTAGCATTTATCCGAACGTAAAATGGAAGCGGGAAATCAGGAAGCGGAAGAGACGTAGGCGGAGCCCACCTGCACCGGCGCGTCCTCCACGACCCAGTAGCCGCAGCCACTGAGCAGAACCGCCGTCGCGATCAGCAGCAGCATCAGCCTCAGACGCATGATTCCATAAACCTCCGGAAATCGACAGATTCCAGCTTCCATTTTACCCCATGTGACGGAGGTATTCCATTGAAATCATGTTAAAACGGAAGTACAAATTGGTGCGGTCAACAACTTCCTGCATATGTGAAAAGCCCCCGCGTTCTTATCGAACGCGGGGGCCGATGTGAATCGCTTTGCGCCTTATGCGTAGGGATTCTCGGTCTTGTAGAGCATGCCCTTGGGCTGGTTGAACTTCACGTTCTCCACGCCCAGCATCTTCATGACCGCCCAGATAGCCTTGCCCTGCTTGCCGAAGGCGACCGCGCCGTGGTGCGGATAGCCGTCTGCGATCAGGACGTGGCGATAGAAGCGGTTCATCTCCGGGATGGCGAACACGCCGATGCCGCCGAAGGACTGGGTCGCCACGGGCAGAACCTCGCCCTCCGCCACGTAGGCCTGGAGCACGCTGTCCTTGTTGGCCTGCAGGCGATAGAAGGTGATGTCGCCGGGGATGATGTCGCCCTCGAGGGTGCCGCGGGTGATGTTGGGCTCGCTGTCGGGATCGCGGCCGCGCTTCATTTTCCGCTGATAATTCATGGTGCCCTTGGTCAGACGGCACATGGGGGTGTTGCCGCAGTGGAAGCCCATGAAGGTCTCGTTGTGGCGATAGCCGTACTTGCTGGCGATGGACTCGTTGAACATGTCAGCCGGGACGGAGTTGTTGATGTCCAGCAGGGTGACAGGCTCACCGGAGACGCAGGTGCCGATGAACTCGGACAGCGCGCCGTAGATGTCCACCTCGCAGGCCACGCAGTAGCCCATTGCGGTGAGGCGGGAGTTGACGTAGCAGGGCACGAAGCCGAACTCGGTCTGGAACGCCGGCCAGCACTTGTTGGCCATGACCACGTACTTGGCGGCGCCCCTGTTGTTCTCGATCCAGTCGAGCAGGGTCAGTTCATACTGTGCCAGGCGGGGCAGAATACCGGGCATCTTGTTGCCTTCGCCCAGTTCGGCTTCCATCTCGGCGATCTTCGCGGGGATGCGGGGATCGTTTGCATGCTCCTTGTAGGCCTTCAGCAGGTCCAGCTCGGAGTTCTCCTGAACGTTGATGCCCAGCTTGAACAGGGGGGCGATGGGGGCGTTGCAGGCGAGGAAGTCGAAGGGACGGGGGCCGAAGGTGATGATCTT
>CAMBWJ010000272.1 GCA_945871545.1 uncultured Clostridia bacterium
ATCATGGAGCAGTTTCAGTCCCTGCTGTAAATCCCCGACATGATAAAACCCGCGAGTTGACCTCGTGGGTTTTTAATAGGTAAGCAATTTCCTCACAGACACCGGCAATTAAGGCGATTGCCGGTATTCTTTTGCCAACATTGCTGTGCAATCCGTCGAATCCCGGCGGTGAAAAGTGGCGAAAGCGGAAATTCGGCGGGAATGGCTTGACAAGGCATGTATTATTGTATACAATAATACATAAATTTCCGATACGAGGTGACGCCAGATGCTGGAAATCTCCGATAAAACCAACCTTCTGGAGCAGAAAAGCTATAAATATTCCCTTCAGGACATCCCCGATCCAAATTTGTACCGCGATATTTATCCCTACGACGCGGTGCCGCGCATTCCCTTCAACCATCGCAGGGTGCCCATGGGCATGCCGGAGAACATCTGGATTACGGACACCTCCTTCCGCGACGGCCAGCAGTCGGTGGAGCCGTATAGCGTGGAGCAGATCGTGGAGCTCTACAAGCTGCTCTCCCGGCTCAGCGGGCCCTACGGCATCATCCGCCAGACGGAGTTCTTCGTCTACAGCAAGAAGGACCGCGAGGCGATCCGCAAGTGCCAGGAGCTGGGGCTGCGGTTCCCGGAGATCACCACCTGGATTCGGGCCAGCCGGGAGGACTTCAAGCTGGTGCGGGATCTGGGGATCAAGGAGACGGGCATTCTGGTTTCCTGCAGCGACTACCACATCTTCAAGAAGATGAAGATGACCCGCAAGCAGACCATGGATTACTACCTGGCCACCGTGGCGGACGCCTTTGAGGCGGGCGTGATGCCCCGCTGCCACCTGGAGGACATCACCCGCGCGGACTTCTACGGCTTCGTGGTGCCCTTCGTGAACGAATTGCAGAAGATGAGCGTGGACGCGGGCATTCCCATCAAGATTCGCGCCTGCGATACCATGGGCTACGGCGTACCGTACAGCGAGGTTGCGCTGCCCCGGAGCGTGCCGGGCATCATCTACGGCCTGCAGCAGTACGCCGACGTGCCCAGCGAGATGCTGGAGTGGCACGGCCACAACGACTTCTACAAGGCGGTGGCCAATGCCTCGGCGGCCTGGCTCTACGGCGCATCCGCGGTGAACTGCTCGCTGCTGGGCATCGGCGAGCGCACGGGCAACATTCCGCTGGAGGCCATGGTGATGGAGTACGCCTCGCTGCGCGGGTCGCTGGACGGCATGGACACCACGGTGATCACGGAGATTGCCGACTACTTCCACAAGGAGATCGGCTACGATATCCCGGTGATGACCCCCTTCGTGGGCCGCAACTTCAACGTGACCCGCGCGGGCATCCACGCGGACGGCCTCTTGAAGGACGCGGAGATCTACAACATCTTCGACACGGAGAAGCTGCTGGGCCGCAGGCAGTCGGTGATGATCGGGCAGAACAGCGGCCTTGCGGGCATCGCCTACTGGATCAATGAGAACTACCAGCTGACCGAATCCGAGCGGCTGGACAAGCACAATCCGCTGGTGGCGGAGGTCAAGAAGTGGATCGACGAGCAGTACGCCGACGGTCGCCAGACCTCGCTGAGCACGATGGAGCTGGAGACCAAGATCGAGGAGCTGTCCTTCGGACGCTATCGCAGACTGTGAGGAGGAAGGAAAAATGCGCGTAGAATACAAGACCGTTTCCCTGGCCGACCAGGTGTTTGAGCGCCTGGAGGCGGAGATACTCAGTGGCAAATACCAGCGCGGCGAGGTGGTGACGGAGCTGCAGCTGTGCGCCGAGCTGGGCGTGAGCCGAACTCCCGTGCGCGAGGCGCTGCGGCGGCTGTCCCAGGAGCACCTGATCGAGGACAGTCCCCGGGGCACGGTGGTGCTGGGCGTGGTGCGCAAGGACTTCGAGGACATGTGCGCCATCCGCCTGCGCATCGAGGGCCTTGCGGTGCGGGGCTTTATCGACAACCTGAGCGACGACAGCCTGCGTCAGCTGCGCGAGGCCGTGGAGTTTCAGGAGTTCTACCTCAACAAGAGCGACCCCGACCACATCAAGGCCATGGATTCCCGCTTCCATGAGCTGATCTACCAGAACTGCGGCAGCGCCATCCTCTGCGATACGCTGGCCCCGCTGCACAAGAAGGTGCAGAAGTTCCGCAGGCTGTCCATCGAACAGAGCGGCCGCGCGGAGACCTCCGTGCGGGAGCACCGCGCCATCTACGAGGCCATCGCCGCGAAGGACGCGGATCTTGCCGAACGGCTGATGAACGAGCACATCGGCAACGCCATGCAGACCATCATCGAAAAGGAGTTGTGAGTTATGGGACTGAGCATCGCACAGAAGATCATACGCGCGCATCTGCTGGAGGGGGAGATGACCCCCGGCAGCGAAATTGCCCTTCGCATTGATCAGACCCTCACCCAGGACGCCACCGGCACCATGGCCTATCTGGAGTTTGAGACCATGGGCGTGGACCGGGTGCGCACCGAGCGCAGCGTGGCCTACATCGATCACAACACCCTGCAGTGCGGCTTCGAGAACGCCGACGACCACCGCTACATCCAGTCGGTGGCGAAGAAGCACGGCGTGTGGTTCTCCCGCCCGGGCAACGGCATCTGCCATCAGGTGCACCTGGAGCGCTTCGGCATTCCGGGCAAGACGCTGATCGGCTCCGACAGCCACACTCCCACCGGCGGCGGACTGGGCATGCTGGCCTTCGGCGCGGGCGGCATGGACGTGGCCGTTGCCATGGGCGGCGGCGCGTACCACATCGCCATGCCGAAGCTCTACAAGGTCAACCTCACGGGCAAGCTTTTGCCCTACGTCACCGCCAAGGACGTGAGCCTGGAGATTCTGCGCATCCTGTCCGTCAAGGGCGGCGTGGGCGCGATCATCGAGTGGGGCGGCGAGGGCGTTTCGACCCTCAGCGTGCCGGAGCGCGCCACCATCACCAACATGGGCGCGGAGCTGGGCGCGACGACCTCCATTTTCCCCTCGGACGAGGTGACCCGCGCCTTCCTCGAGGCGCAGGGCAGGGGCGCGGATTACGTGCCGCTGGCCAGCGACCCCGACGCAAAATATGACCGAATCATCGACATCGACCTTTCCGCTCTCGAGCCGCTGATCGCCTGCCCCCACAGCCCGGACAACGTGGTGCCGGTGCGCCAGATTGCGGGCACGAAGGTGGATCAGGTGTGCATCGGCTCCTGCACCAACTCCTCGCTGCTGGACATGCTGAAGGTGGCCGCCATCCTGAAGGGGAAGCAGATTTCCCCGGAGGTCAGCCTGTCCATCTCGCCCGGCTCCAAGCAGGTGCTGCGCATGCTGTCGGAGTGCGGCGCGCTCAGCGACATCCTTCAGAGCGGCGCGCGGGTGCTGGAGTGTGCCTGCGGCCCCTGCATCGGCATGGGCTTCTCGCCGAACTCGGCGGGCGTGTCCCTGCGCACCTTCAATCGCAACTTTGAGGGCCGCAGCGGCACCGCCGACGCGCGGGTGCACCTGGTCTCTCCGGAGACCGCGGCGGCCTCGGCGCTCACCGGCGTGATCACCGATCCCCGTGTCTTAGGCGGCGCGCTGAACGTCTCCCTGCCGGAGCGCTTCACGCTGGACGACAGCGCCGTGCTGGCCCCCGCGTCCCCCGAGGAAGCGGCGGCGGTGGAGGTCGTGCGCGGCCCGAACATCAAGCCCTTCCCGGCCTGCAGGCCCGTGGAGGACGAGCTGCGGGCGCAGCTTACCCTGAAGGTGGGCGACAACATCACCACCGACCACATCATGCCCGCCGG
>CAMBWJ010000273.1 GCA_945871545.1 uncultured Clostridia bacterium
CATGATTGATGTTAATTCCAAAAGAAAAATGGAGCTGTTTCAAAATCGTTTTGAGACAGCTCCATTTTTGTTCTGCGGCGGGGTGAGGGCGCCCCGCCCTACGGCTGTTGCGGATGGCTTCAGCGCGCGCCGTCGGGGTTGAGCAGGTAGCTGATGACGGCGCGGCGGGTGACGATGCCGATGAACACGCCGCGGTCGTCCACGATGGGCACGAAGTTCTGATCCGTCGTGCTTCTGAGCAGATGCTCCACCGGCACGGAGATGTGGCAGGGCGGGTTGCGGTCCTGCTGGGGCAGGATGTCGGCGAGGCTGCATCTCTCAATGGCGCGCGCGTCGGTCAAATGCAGCTGTTCGCCGTCGGTGCGGGCCAGGTAATTCAGGAAGTCGCCCTCGCGCACGGTGCGCACGTATTTTCCGTCCCGGTCGATCACCGGTACGGCGCTGTAACCGTGGCGCTGCATGAACTGGAGCGCCTGGGGCAGGGGCGTGTCGCTGTAAAGAAAGCGAACCTCGGATTTGGGCTTCAGAAAGAATGCTACGTTCATTTGTGTTCCTCCGTGGTCGATCAAGGGTGCGCAAAGACCGCCGCGTTTACGTCAAATGCGGCGGCCTGAGCGGTTCGGGATCAGTTGTAGATGAAGGTGTAGAGCTCGCGCTGGTTGGTGGTCCAGTCCACGTCGTAGAACATGGCCTCCTCGTTGCGCACCTCCAGGGTGTAGCTGTCGTTCACGGGCACGCGGAAGGTGTCGATGGACTTCAGTTCGCCCTCCAGCACCTTCACGGTGATGTTCATGATGGTGTCGAAGTCCATGTTGGTGGAGACCTGGTTCATCATGCTTGCGCCCAGGGCCATCAGCTCGGGCAGGCTCTTCTCCTTGAGCTTCTCCGCCAGCTGGGAGAGCACCTTGCGCTGGCGCTCGGCGCGGGAGAAGTCGCTGTCGATGGAGCGCACGCGGGCGTAGGCCAGGGTCTGGTGGCCGTTCAAGTGGGTGTTGGGGCCGTAGGTGGTCATCAGGTCGTTCTCGACGGTGGGCGCGGCCTCGCCGATCTTCTTGGCGATCTTGTACTGCTCGTAGAGCTTGTTGTTGATCTCGTTCATCTCGGCCTCGGAGATGTCCACGTCGATGCCGCCCAGGGCCTCGGCGATCTTCTGGAAGCCGAAGAAGTTGACCATGGCGTAGTACTGGATGTTCATGCCGAAGCACTCGTTGACGGTCTTCATGGCGAACTCCGGGCCGCCGAAGTAGTTGGCGGCGTTGATGCGGTAGGTGCCGTTGTGTTCGCCCAGATCGTCGTACTTCACGGCGGTGTCGCGCATGATGGAGGTGAGCTTGACCTCGCGGGTGCTCTGGTTGATGGAGCAGATGATCATGGTATCGGTGCGGGCGCTCTCGCTGAGGCTGCGCTCGTCCGAGCCAAGCAGCAGGATGTTCAGCCACTCGGAAGGCAGGCTCTCGTTGATGGACAGATCGTCCACCTTCACGCGCTGCTCCTCCGGCAGCGGCTCGAGCACGGAATCCTCGTCGCCCAGCCACTGGGACAGCGTGCTGTACTGACCGCCGCTTGCGGAGGCCACGTCGATGCCTGCCGACTGGGAGGCTTCCGCCTGCGCATCGTCAGGCACGGCGGAGGAGATGGTGGCGTTGGTCAGCGCACCGGTCTGGGGCGCGGGGGTGGGCGTGGCGATGGGCTGTGCTCCGCCCTCGCTGCCGCGTCCGCTGAGCAGCACCACCAGCAGGATCACGATCGCCAGCAGGATGGCCGCAAATACGAACAGCCGGGGCGTGGCGCGGCGGCGGCGCTTCACGGGCCGCCGATTCTGCGGCGGACGGTTGCCCGAGGGCCTGCGCTGCGGCTCGCGGCGGATGCCTTCCTCATAATATGCATCCCTGCGGGATGTACGGTTTTCAGGCAAGTTGAATACTTCCTTTCATCTTGGGTATCGCGTCTGAGCGCGGGGCAGACCCCGCCGGTCAGAATTACTCCATTTCATTATACCGCCTTTTCCCGCTGGTTTCAACCGCCGGAACAGGGCTGGGACAGGGGGAAAACCGACAATCCTGTGAAACTTTCTTCACAAGACCGGGTCAGGCCGCCGGAGTGCAGCGCTGCGGCAGCGCCGGGAGAAGCTCTCCCGCATCGCTGCCGCAGCATGGGTCGGGTTGATTCAGTTGGAAAGCGGGCTCTGCGCGCCGGAGCGCCGCCGGGCTGCATTAGTGTCAGTCAGACGGAACCGGCGTGATGGACACCGTGGTTTTTGCGCCGCTGCAATCCACTGAGGTGAAACCGCCGCCGCTGATGGAAGTGACCTCGGCCGACAGCGTATAAGTTTCGGAGGATGGCGGTTTTATCACCGAAAAGAATGCGGATCTTTGGCCTGAGGCGATGGTGACGGTTTGGTTAGTGTCTCCCACCTTCACTTTCGCCGTTGCAGTCGTTGTGGGAGCGTTGGACAGGTAGATCGTGAAGTAGATATATGGGTCGCTCTCTACGATGTCGTTCACGGAGATGCTGACGGTGGTGGTGTAGTGAAGCCTCGCCGTGGCGGTGGCGCCGGTGTAGTCCGCAGTCTCGAGGTTGTCGCCGGTGAGGCCGGTGACCGTGCCCGTCAGCGAAGCCGCGCCGTTGATGGGTACGCTCACGCTGCCGCTGGTTGCGCTTGCGGCGATGTAGACGGTGTAATCCGTGCCGCCCACGTTCACCGTGACGGTCGCAGCCGTCTGGGCCGGGTTGGACAGGGTGACGGTGAAGGTGGCATGCGTATCGGTCTCCAAGTAGTCGCGTGCGGAGAGGGAGACTTTGGTGGTAGATCGGAAGAGCACACGTCTGATCGCCGTGGCGGTGGCGGTGGAGTAGTCCACTGCCTCGAAGTTGGCGCCGATGAGGCTGGTGACTGTGCCCGTCAGCGAATTTGCGTCGTTGGTGGGTACGCTCACACTGCCGCTGGTTGCGCCTGGGGCGATGTTGACGGAGTAATTGGCACTGCCCACGTTCACCGTGACGGTCGCAGCCGACTGGGCCGGGTTGGACAGGGTGACGGTGAAGGTGACATACTTATCGGTCTCCAAGTAGTCGCGTGCGGAGAGGGAGACTTTGGTGGTGTTGACGGTGTCGGAGATTATCGCCGTGTCGGTGGCGCCGCTGTAGTCCACAAGATCGAAGCCGCCGCCGGAGACGCCGGTGACCCTGCCGGTCAGCCGGGATTCGTCGATGTAGGGATCCTCGCCGTTCGGATTGGGCACATCAACGCTTCCACTGGTATAGCCTGCGGCGATGTTGACGGTGTAATCCGTGCCTCCCACGTTCACCGTGACGGTCGCAGCCGTCTTCGCCGCGCTGGACAGGGTGACGGTGAAGGTGATGTAGGGAGCGCCCTCGTAGACGTTGGGCGCGGAGAGGGAGACGACGACGGGATCGCAGATGCGCACCGTGGTTCTTGCGCCGCTGAAGTCCAGCTTCTCGAAGTTGCCGCTGGAGGTGAAACTGATTTCGGCTGGAAACGCATTCAAGTTCGGAACGTCCTTGCACGGATTCGGGACGCTGCATGTGAACGAGCTTTTCCCTGCGGGAACATCTATCTCGGATGTTTGACCGTTTACGGTAAAACTTGCCGGGAAAGACGTCTGCGCCGGGTTGGACAGGGTGATGGTGAAGTCCACATTGTCAGCGTATCTGGCGATGACGCTGGGCGCGGAGAGGCTGACAGTGGTGGTGTCGATGGTGTCGGCGATGTTCGCCGTGGCGGTCGCGCCGCTGTAATCCACCTTCTC
>CAMBWJ010000274.1 GCA_945871545.1 uncultured Clostridia bacterium
CGAACTTGTACATATCGGCCTTGCCCTTCTCCGCACCCGACGCGAGGATTTCATTTACGACCTCCCGAAGCGCCGCCTCATCCACCTCCGCCACGCCCCGCGCGTCCACCTCCATACCGCCGTCCGCATTCACGCGCACCAGATAGTACGCCTCCTGCGGGCCGTGTGCGGGGATCTCGTAGCCGAACAGCGCAAGCTTGTCCTTGGGCTCCCGGGGGCTCTCCTTCTGGGGCACAGGCTTGCCGCCCGGCTCCGGGCTCTCCATCAGGCGCTCCAGCGTCCGATCCCACCTGCGCTCCATCTGAATGTAGCTGCCCGCAATCACGCCGCAGTTCAGCAAGAGCAGCAGGATCGCCAGCGCCAGCATCGCGCACAGGATGAACCTGCGGCGCAGCGCGCGGATCATTGCCCGACCTCCAGCGTGTAGCCCAGGCCCCTGCGCGAGGCGATCTCCACCTTCGCGTCCAGCGCAGCCAGCTTCTTGCGCAGGTAGGAGATGTACACCCACACCACGCCCACGCCCGCGTCGGTCTCACAGCCCCAGACCCGCTCCAGCAGCGTCTCGGCGGAGAAGGTCATGCCCGGATTGCGCATCAGCAGCTCCATGATCTGGTACTCCAGCTTGCTCAGCGACTGCGCCCTGTCCCCGCAGCGCAGCTCGAAGCGCCTCGGATCCAGCGTCACGTCGCCCAGGCGCAGCACGTCCGGCACGTAGCTCTCCCGCCTGCGCAGCATCGCCCGCAGCCGCGCCAGCAGCTCACCCATGGCGAAGGGCTTGGGAAGGTAGTCGTCCGCGCCCGCGTCCAGGCCACGGATGCGATCCTCCACCTCGCCCTTGGCGGTCAGCAGCAGCACCGGCGTGCGGTTGCCCTCCCGGCGCAGGCGCTCAAGCACCTCCACGCCGTCCATGCGGGGCATCATCACGTCCAGAATCACGCCGTCGTAGACCTGGCCCCGGGCGTAGTCCAGCGCGTCCGCGCCGTCGTACACCGCGTCCACGCTGTAATTGTGAAAGCTCAGGATGTCCACCAGCGCCTCGGACATGGCGATCTCATCCTCCGCAAGCAGTATGCGCATGCTGCTTCCTCCCCTCTGCATATCAAAATTTCCCCGCTCCACCGTGGGGAGTGGGGAATTCTCGTTCTCTAGTCCTCGGATTTCGCCACCTGGGTCACGTCGTAGGGCGTGGTCTGGTAGACGAAGTAGTTCAGCCAGTTGGAGTAGAGCAGGTTGGCGTGTCCGCGCCAGCTGACGATGGGCTCCCTCGCGGGATCGTCGCCGGGATAGTAGTTCTTCGGCACGTCGATGGGCTTGCCCGCCTTCACGTCCCGCAGGTACTCGTTCTCCAGCGTGCGCGCGTCGTACTCCGAGTGGCCCATCATGAAGAACTGCCTGCCCTGGCGGTTGCGCACGATGCACACCCCGGCATCCTCGGACGAGGCCAGAATCTGAAGGCTCGGCACAGCCTCGATGTCCTCGCGCCGCACGGTGGTGTGGCGGGAGTGGGGCACCATGAACGTATCGTCAAAGCCCCGCAGCAGCATGGATTCCCGGTACTCCGAGCGGTGGGGAAACACGCCGAAGAGCTTTCTCTCCAGCGGCTGCTTCTCTATGCCGTAATGGTAGTACAGGCCCGCCTGTGCGCCCCAGCAGATGTGCATCGTGGAGTGCACGTGGCTGCGCGACCACTCCATGATCTCGCACAGCTCCGGCCAGTAGTCCACCTCCTCGAAGGGCAGGTGCTCCACCGGCGCTCCGGTGATGATCATGCCGTCGAAGAAGGTATCCTTCACCTCAGAAAAGGTCCGGTAGAAGGACAGCAGGTGCTCCTGGCTGGTGTTGAGGGACTTGTGGGCCTCCATGCGCAAGAGCGTCAGCTCGATCTGCAGCGGCGTGTTGCCCAGCAGGCGCGTCAGCTGGGTCTCCGTCTCGATCTTCTTGGGCATCAGATTGAGCAGCAGCATGCGCAGCGGACGGATGTCCTGGGTCATGGCCCGGGTCTCCGTCATCACGAAGATGTTCTCCTTGAGCAGAATCTCCGCCGCGGGCAGGTTGTTGGGAATTTTGATGGGCATGGGTTCTCACCTTTCAGGGGAATACTTGACTCAGACCTGTGCCAGCGCCTGTGCGATGTCCTCGATCAGATCCTCGGCGCTCTCCAGGCCGCAGCTCAGGCGCACCAGATCGCCGGATACGCCGGCGGCAATCAGCTCGGCATCGTTCATCTGGCGATGGGTGGTGCTGGCGGGGTGCAGGCAGCAGGTGCGCGCGTCGGCCACGTGGGTCTCGATGGCGGCGATCTTCAGGTTCTGCATGAACTTCGACGCTGCCTCGCGGCCGCCCTTCACGCCGAAGGAGACCACGCCGCAGGTGCCCTTGGGCATGTACTTCTGCGCACGGGCGTGATAGGGGCTGGATGCAAGGCCCGGATAGTTCACCCAGGCGATCTTCTCGTGCTGCTCCAGGTACTGGGCCACCTTCAGGGCGTTCTCGCAGTGGCGCTCCATACGCACGTGCAGGCTCTCCAGTCCCAGGTTCAGCATGAAGGCGCTCTGGGGCGAGGGCGTGGAGCCGAAGTCGCGCATCAGCTGCACGGTGCACTTGGTGATGAACGCGCCGCCCAGGCCAAACTTCTCCGCGTAGGTCACGCCGTGGTAGCTCTCGTCCGGCGTGGTGAGCCCGGGGAACTTGTCCGCATGGGCGATCCAGTCGAAGCGGCCCGCATCCACAATCGCGCCGCCCACCGCCGCGCCGTGGCCGTCCATGTACTTGGTGGTGGAGTGGGTCACGATATCCGCGCCCCACTCGAAGGGGCGGCAGTTGATGGGCGTGGCGAAGGTGTTGTCCACGATCAGCGGCACGCCGTGGGCGTGGGCCGCGTTGGCAAAGCGCTCGACGTCGAACACCGTCAGCGCAGGATTGGCGATGGTCTCACCGAACACCGCCCTGGTGTTGGGACGGAAGGCTGCCTCCAGCTCCTCGTCGGTGCAGTCCGGGGAGATGAAGGTGAAGTCCACGCCCATGCGCTTCATGGTGACGGCGAAGAGGTTGTAGGTGCCGCCGTAGATGGACGCGGAGGACACCACATGGTCGCCGTTTCCGGCGATGTTGAACACCGCATAGAAGTTGGCAGCCTGGCCGGAGGAGGTCAGCATGGCCGCAGTGCCGCCCTCCAGATCGCAGATCTTGGCCGCGACCGCATCGCAGGTGGGGTTCTGCAGGCGGGAGTAGAAGTAGCCGGAGTCCTCCAGGTCGAACAGGCGGCCCATGGCCTCGCTGGTGGCATACTTGAAGGTCGTGCTCTGCACGATGGGAATCTGTCGGGGTTCGCCGTTGCCGGGCGTGTAGCCGGACTGGACGCACTTGGTTTCAATACGCATCTGTCATTCTCCTATATTTTCATCATAGATACCTGATTTTCATTATATCGGATGAAGCCGAGCTGTCAACCCGTTTTTCATACGGATTATACGTAATCCGCCCATTCGCTGCCCTCGGGCCGGGTGTGGTGGAGATGCCCCGCACCCTCAAGATCGGGAAAGCCCTGCTGCCGGAGCGCCTCGTAGAGCACGATGGCCACGGAGTTGGACAGGTTCAGGCTGCGCGCGTCGCTGCGCATGGGAATGCGGATGCATCTGTCATAGTTGCGGGCCAGCAGCGCCTCGTCCAGGCCCTTCGTCTCCCGGCCGAACACCAGGAAGTCGCCGTCCATGTACTGCGCGCCGCAGTAGTCCCGGGGAGCCTTGGTGGTGGCGTAGTGCAGGTGC
>CAMBWJ010000275.1 GCA_945871545.1 uncultured Clostridia bacterium
AACGCGCCGCCGCCCGGAGTTCCGTCCCCGCTGGGGCTTCCGCCCCGCCTGGCTGCACCGCTTCGCCGTGGTGAAGCGTGTACCCCCCTAGGGGGTCCTCAATCCCTGGGAGCGATTCTTAGGAGACCGCCGCCCAGTCGCTTACGAAATTTCGCAAAATTCAAGGCTTTTTTCCGGCCTGACATGCGACTGGGTGAGAGGATTCCAACCTATTGATGTCGCTCCCGGCTGCGCCAAAAGAAAAAGCCCCCAAATGAGGCTTGAAGTCCATATTCTGCTGCCGTAGCTCAATGGAAGAGCAGACGCCCCGTAAGCGCCCGATCGCGGTTCAAATCCGTGCGGCAGCTCCAGTTTTCAGAAACGTATAGATGAAACCCTGCTGGTAAATGGAGGTTATGATGGCGAAGATCAATACCGGAATGGACATCCGCGTCATCCCCGTGGCGCAGATGAAGCCTGCAAAATACAATCCGCGCAAAGACCTGAAGCCGGGTGATCCGGCCTATGAGAAGATCCGGCGCAGCCTGACGGACTTCGGCTATGTGGACCCCATCATCTGGAATGAGGTCACCGGCAATATCGTGGGCGGGCACCAGCGGTTCAAGGTGCTGACCGCCGAAGGAGCCACCGAGCTGCAGTGCGTCGTCGTCCACATCGAAAAGCCTGAAGACGAAAAGGCGCTCAACATCGTGCTCAACAAGGCAACCGGCGAATGGGAGCCCGTTGCGCTGGCCGACCTTCTGCAGAACCTGCAGAGCGCCAATTATGATCTGGACAGCACCGGCTTCGACGCCGCCGAGATCGATGAGCTGTTCAGCAAGGTATACGACAAGAATGTCAAGGATGATGACGCCGATATTGACCCGGACGCGATCCATCCGTTTGTCCTCCCCGGCGACCATTGGCTCCTCGGGCGGCATCACATGCTCTGCGGAGACGCCACCAGCGAGGACGACCTGAACCGCCTCATGGGGGACGTGAAGGCAAACCTCGTGGTGACGGACCCGCCGTACAACGTATCGTATGAATCTGCGGATGGGAAAACCATTCAGAATGACAGCATGGGCGATCAGGCCTTCTATGAATTTCTGCTGGCCGCCTTCCGCAACTGGATTCCGCATCTGGCGCAAGGCTCCTCCGCCTACATCTTCCATGCGGATACGGAGGGGCTGAACTTCCGCAGGGCCTTCAAGGAAGCGGGCTTTCACATCAGCGGCGTGTGCATCTGGGTCAAGGACTCCCTCGTGATGGGCAGAAGTCCCTATCAGTGGCAGCACGAGCCGGTGCTGTACGGCTGGCTGCCCAACGGCAAGCACAAGTGGTTCGCCGACCGCAAGCAGTCCACCATCTGGAATTACGCAAAGCCGCGCCAGAGCAAGGAGCATCCCACCATGAAGCCCATCCCGCTTCTGGCCTATCCCATCAAGAACAGCTCCGCGCCCAACGCCGTGGTGCTGGATACCTTCGGCGGCAGCGGCAGCACGCTCATCGCCTGCGAGGAGACCGACCGCATCTGCTACACCATGGAGCTTGATCCCAGATATGCTTCGGTCATCGTGGAGCGCTTCCGGCTGCATGAAAACGAGGACGCCGGTCGGATCCACTGCCTGCGGGATGGCAAAGAACTGACCTATGAGGAAGCGTTCCGGGCCGCCAATCCCGCTGAATAAGCAAACAATCTATGCTGTTGGAGGTGGTCGATATGCCCTGATCGGAGGTGATGCCCATGGCGAAACGGGGACGGAAGCCCAAGCCGACGGCCCTCAAGAAGCTGGAGGGCAATCCCGGCAAGCGCCCGCTGAACGAGCTGGAGCCCATGCCGCGGGTCTCCATGCTCCGCTGTCCCAACTGGCTGGAGCCCGAAGCCAAAAAGGAATGGCGGCGGCTGGCTCCGGTGCTCATCGACGCAGGCATCCTGACCGGTGCGGATGCGGTGCCGTTCGCCGGGTACTGTCAGGCCTACGCCCGGTGGAAGGAGGCGGAGCTGGAGGTCAGCAAGCTGGGCATGGTCTACCGGGATGGTGATCGCATCCGACCGAATCCGTACATCGCTATCTCCCGCGCAGCCTTTGCCGAGGTGAAATCGCTGGCGGCGGAGTTCGGACTGACCCCTGCCAACAGAACGGCAATCATCGCAAACGCCCTGACCGTCGAGAAGACCCGCAAGGAGCTCAACCCCCTGGAGCAGATTCTGACCTCCACCAGCCTGGACGATGTGATTGTTGTAAAGGAAGAGGATGCAGATGAAGAAAACTGAAAAATTCACATACAAGCCGACCCGCTTCATGCTGCCAACTTCCCATTATGACAAGACCCGTGCAGACCGAGCCGTGCTGTTCATACAGTCGCTCAAGCACACGAAGGGCGTCTGGGATGGCAAGCCGTTTGATCTGCTTCCCTGGCAGGAGCAGATTATCCGGGATCTGTTCGGCGTCATCAAGGAGAACGGCTACCGGCAGTTCAACACCGCCTACATCGAGATCGGGAAAAAGAACGGAAAGAGTGAGCTGGCCGCCGCCGTTGCGCTCTATATGCTCTGTGCCGACAACGAGAAGGGTGCAGAAATCTATGGCTGTGCCAACGACCGTGCACAGGCCGGAATCGTATTTGATGTTGCGAAGGACATGGTGCTCCACTCCGACCTGCTGAAGCAGCGCATCAATATCGTCGAATCGCAGAAGCGGCTGGTCTACCTGCCCACCCGAAGCATCTATCAGGCGCTGTCCTCGGAAGTGGCCAGCAAATATGGTTACAACATCCACGCCTGTATCTTTGACGAGCTGCTCGGCCAGCCCAACAGAAAGCTGTTCGATGTGATGACCAAGGGCTCCGGCGCCGCCCGCAAGCAGCCGCTGTACTTCATCATCACCACCGCAGGCAACGACCGCACCAGCATCTGCTATGAGCAGCATGCCAAGGCAGAGGACATTCTCGCCGGGCGCAAGCACGACAGCACCTTCTATCCGGTGCTGTACTCCGCTCCGGATGACGCGGACTGGACAGACCCCGAGGTCTGGGCGATGGCGAATCCCTCCATCGGGCACACCGTGGAGGTAGAGTATTACCGGCAGAGATGCGAATCTGCGAAGGAGAATCCTGCGGAGGAGATTCAGTTCCGGCAATTCCATCTGTGCCAGTGGACGAACACCGCTGTGCGCTGGATGCCCATGCACAAGTGGGATGCGTGCAGGGAGGATTACACCATGGACGATCTTGCCGGCCGACCCTGTTATGGCGGACTGGATCTGTCCTCCACCAGCGACCTGACGGCGCTGGTGCTGGTGTTCCCGCCCACGGAGCAGGATGCGTATTATCGGACGCTTTCCTTCTTCTGGCTTCCGGAGGACACCATTCCGCTGCGCGTCCGCCGCGATCATGTGCCCTACGACGTCTGGCAGCGGCAGGGCATGATTCTGACGACCGAAGGCGATGTGGTGCACTACGGCTTCATCGAGCAGTTCATCGTGGATCTGGGGCGCAGGTTCAACATCCGCGAGATTGCCGTGGACAGATGGAATGCCAGCATGATGGTACAGGCGCTGCAGGACGATGGCTTTACCATCGTACCCTTTGGACAGGGCTTCAGGGATATGAGCAATCCGACCAAGGATCTGATGCGCCTTGTCCTGGAACAGAGCCTGCGCCATGACGGGCATCCCATCCTGCGCTGGTGCATGGACAACGTATATGTCCGCACAGACCCTGCCGGGAACATCAA
>CAMBWJ010000276.1 GCA_945871545.1 uncultured Clostridia bacterium
TGGTGTAGCCCACGGTGTCGGGCAGGTTGATGACCGTCGCGCCGTTGCGGATGGCCACGTCCACGACCTTGCAGAGGAAGTCGATGTCGCTGCGGGTCGCGTCCTCGGCGGAGAATTCGATGTTCGAGCAATATTTCTTGGCATACGCCACCATCTGCGCCGTGCGCTCCAGCACCTGCTCCGGCGACATCTTCAGCTTGTACTCCATGTGCACCGGGGAGGTGGCGATGAACAGGTGGATGCGCGGGTCGGCAGCGCCCTTGACGGCCTCCCAGGCGCAGTCGATGTCCTTCTGCGTGGAGCGCGCCAGCGACGCAACCGTGCAGTCCTTGACCGCCTTCGAGATGGCCGATACGGACTCAAAGTCGCCCGGCGAAGAGATCGCAAAGCCAGCTTCGATCACGTCCACACGCAGACGTTCCAGGCAGCGCGCCACCTCCAGCTTCTCCTTCAGGTTCATGCTGCAGCCCGGCGACTGCTCTCCATCCCGCAATGTCGTGTCGAAGATCTTGATCTGACTCATGTGTATTACCCTCTCAGTCCTTGCTTTTCTCGTTCGCCGGAGCCGCCCTTGACTCCGGGGCGCTGCGGATGCGCGCGGCACCCGCAGCGATTTATTTAATAAGTAGTAATCAGTTGGAAGCGTTGTCCAGATCGGAGTCGTTCTTCCAGAGCATCTGCTCGCGCAGCTGCTTGCCGATGATCTCCATGGGATGCCTGGCCAGCTGTTCGCGCTTGGAGTTGAAGAAGCAGCGGCCGTTCTTGTTCTCGGCGATCCACTTGCCGGCGAAGGTGCCGTCCTGGATGTCGCTGAGCACGGCCTTCATGTTGGCCTTGGTCTGCTCGTAGGGCAGCACGCGGGGGCCGGAGACGTACTCGCCGTACTCGGCGGTGTCGGAGATGGAGTAGTTCATGGCCGCAACGCCGCCCTTGTTGATGAGGTCGACGATGAGCTTCATCTCGTGGATGCACTCGAAGTAGGCGTTCTCGGGCTCGTAGCCGGCCTCGACCAGCGTCTCGAAGCCGCAGCGCATCAGATCGACCACGCCGCCGCAGAGCACGGCCTGCTCGCCGAAGAGGTCGGTCTCGGTTTCGTCGTGCATGGTGGTCTCCATGATGCCCGCGCGGGCGCCGCCGATGCCCGCGATGTAGGCCAGGGCGATGTCATAGCACTTGCCGGTGGCGTCCTGCTCCACGGCGATCAGGCAGGGAACGCCCTTGCCCGCCACGTACTGGGAGCGCACGGTGTGGCCCGGGCCCTTGGGGGCCGCCATAAACACGTCCACGTTGGCCGGGGGAACGATCTGCTTGTAGCGGATGTTGAAGCCGTGGGCGAACGCGATGGCCTTGCCCTCGGTGAGGTAGGGCTCGATGTCCTTCTTGTACATGTCGGCCTGGCGCTCGTCGTTGATGAGGATCATGATGACGTCGGCGGCCTGGGTGGCCTCCGGCACGGTCATGACGGTGAAGCCGTCCTTCTCTGCAACAGGCCAGGATTTGCCGCCCTTGCGCAGGCCGACGATGACGTCGCAGCCGGAGTCGCGCAGGTTCAGCGCGTGCGCATGGCCCTGAGAGCCGTAACCGATGATCGCAATCTTCTTGCCGTTCAGCTTGTTCAGATCACAGTCCTTCTCATAGTACATTTTTGCCATAGTCAAACTCTCCTTTTTCCTTGGTCTGTTCATCAATGGTGTATTGTCCTCTCTCCAGTGCGACCATGCCGGTGCGCACGAGTTCGAGGATTCCAAACTCCCGGAGGAGGTTTTGGATCGCTTCAGCCTTGCTCTCATCGCCGATGACGGCAAGGGTGATCGAGGAGATCGATACGTCGATGATGGACGCGCGGAAGATGTTCGCGATCTGGATCACCTCGTTGCGGGTTTCGCTGGTCTGGGCCAGCACCTTGATCAGCACCAGCTCGCGGCGAATGGAGTGCTCCGATTTCAGGAGCTTTACCGAGTGCACGCAGATGAGCTTGCGCAGCTGGCCGGAGATCAGGTGAATCTGCTTGTCATCGGCCATCACCTCGATGGTGATGCGCGAAACCCTGGGGTCGTCGGTGGTGCCCACCGCCAGGGATTCGATGTTGTAGCCCTTGCCGGAGAAGAGGCGCACGACACGCGAGAGCACGCCCGCCTCGTTGTCCACCAGCACGGCCAGAGTATGCCGGATAATCTGATTCATTGCGCTTACCTCCTCAATCGATCATGAACTGGGTGATGTGGCTGCCGCCGCCCACCATCGGGCGCACCATCTCGTCCATGAAGATGGCGCAGTCGATCACGTAGCCGTGGCCGCAGTTCAGCGCCTCGTTGAGCGCCTCCTCAAGCTCCTCGGTGTTCGTCACCCGGCGACCGCCCAGGCCGTAGGCCTCGGCCAGCTTCACGAAATCGGGGGCGCGGTCCAGCGTGGTCTGGGAGTAGTGGCCGTCGTAGATCAGCGTCTGCCACTGGCGAACCATGCCCAGCGTTCCGTTGTTGAACAGCACCGTGATGATGGGCAGGTTGTAATACTGCTCGGTGGCCAGCTCGTTGCAGTTCATGCGGAAGCTGCCGTCGCCGGTGACGTGCAGCACGCACTTGTCCGGATTGCCCACCTGCGCGCCGATGGCCGCGCCCAGGCCGAAGCCCATGGTGCCGAAGCCGCCGGAGGTGATCAGCTGGCCGGGATAGTCGAAGTGGAAGTGCTGGATGGCCCACATCTGGTGCTGGCCCACGTCGGTGGCGACGATGGTATCCTGGGGCAGGATGCGGGCGATGGCCGAGAGGATCTGGCCGGGGGTCAGGCGGTCCTCCGCCTCGTCGTACTCCGTCTCGGTCTTGTAGGAGAACACGTAGTCCTTCCATTCGCTGTGATCCAGCTGGGTCACGCGCTCCAGCAGCAGCTCCAGCACGCGCTTTGCGTCGCCGATGATGTGGTGGTCGGTCTCCACGTTCTTGTTGATCTCGCTGCGGTCGATGTCGATCTGCACGATCTTCGCGTTTTGCGCGAAGCTGGAGGGCTTGAGCGCCACGCGGTCGGAGAAGCGGCAGCCCACGGCGATGAGCAGGTCGCAGGCGTCCACGGCCATGTTGGAGGCCTGGGAGCCGTGCATGCCGATCATGCCGGTGGTGAGCTTGTTTCTGCCGCGGAAGCCGCCGCCGCCCATCACGGTGATGGCCACGGGGGCGTCGATCTTGTTGGCGAAGGCCTCGAACTCCACGTGGGCGCGGCTGCGCACCACGCCGCCGCCGCAGATCAGCAGCGGCTTCCTGGAGCGGTTGATCATCTCCACCAGCTTGTCGATGTCGTCGTGATCCGGCTCCGGGGCCTTGAAGTTCAGCGAGGAGCGCTTCATCAGCATGCCCAGGCGGCCGCACATGCCGTGATCCCTGCGGCTCAGGGGCAGGTATTCGCACGCGGCGGCGGTGACGTTCTTGGGAATGTCGATCAGCACCGGGCCGGGCCTACCGCTGCGGGCGATGGCGAAGGCCTCGCGCACCGTGTCGGCCAGATCCTCCACCCGGCGAACCAGGTAATTGCACTTGGTGATGGGCATGGTCACGCCGGTGATGTCCACCTCCTGGAAGGTGTCCTTGCCGATGAGGTCGGTGGTCACGTTGCAGGTGATGCACACGATGGGCGAGGAATCCATGTAGGCGGTGGCGATGCCGGTGACCAGGTTGGTGCAGCCGGGGCCGGAGGTGGCGAAGCACACGCCCACCTTGCCGGTGGA
>CAMBWJ010000277.1 GCA_945871545.1 uncultured Clostridia bacterium
ACCATGACAAAACCCGCAGCGTACATGGCATTGCGGATTCGGTCAGCGGCATCGGTCGGGTCAATATCGCTCCAGAGGTTCAGATAGACATAGGTGCGGAACGACTGCACATGATCGTCCTGATGTGCGTCCTCGGTCATCGTGCTCGAGTACACGATATACTGCTGAGGCGGATTCTGATTGGGAGAAGTCGCTCTCCACACGCCCGCCATAACAGGAATCCCGATACTCCCGAGTGCATTCTGAACCTGTTTCATCCGCTCACCCCTTCGGACAGGGAAGCCTTCAGGCCCAGATAGTCGCGCCGGAAGCCGTACTCGCCCAGCGTGGAGATAAACCACTTCTTCCCGCGGAATCTCACCCACATGCCCGGCACCACATCGGCCCGGTAGCGAATGGTGAAGTTGATCACGGCTTCCGTGTTCATGACGTCCGCGCTGCGGTAGTGCTGGTTTCCAGCGTCCGTTGCGTCCGCCCACACCCGGCATAACACGATGTCCTCAGCGTCTGGATAGCCGTTTTCATTGACCGTGCTCTGGGTATAGCCGATTTCGATGCGATGCCGGAGGTTTCCGGGGTGCGGTGAGCCGTCGAAGTTCTTGTAGCCACGCAAGACTCACCACCTCCTCAGAACATTTTTTCGACTGCGCGGTAGGGGTACAGCAGATTGTGGAACGCCGTCATCATGGCGTTGTATACGCTGCGCTCGGAGATGTCGCGGTTCTCGTAGTAGTGGCTGACAAAAAGCAGCACAGCCAGTCGAACCGGCTGTGCAACGGTGTCCGTCTCAAACGATACGCGGCAATAATCCTCGGCAACGGCCTGTCCCTGCCGGATGAGGGATTCCAGGTAGGCATCCTCGTCATCATCCTCGATGCGCAGATGGGCCTTGACCTCATCAACCGTAAGAATCAAGGCGCATCACCAGCCTCCGGCGCAGCCAGTACACCGCTCTCCCGAAGCACTGCCAGAAGGTGATTGAAATCATCTCGCAGTCCGGCGGCGGTTGTGGCCTTGCTGTCAGGGACGCTGGGCAGCGGGGCGCTGTCCGGCATGTCCAGCAGTCCCTCGGCTCCCTCAACGGTCGCGCCGGGCAGGAAGGTGAGCTTGCCGCCGATGACCAGCTCATTCCCGCCGTGGGCAAAGTAGTTCCTCGTGGAAAAGTCACTCATACGGCGTCACCTCACGCCTTCATTTGCAGGCACTTGACGGCCTCGGGCAGGATCAGCTTGCCGTCCACGCGCTCGGAGGACAGGAAGCCCACCTGACCATTGGGCGCGTACAGCTCATTCAGGCGCTGGAAGCGGCGGCCCTCACGATCTGCCACCCAGTAGTAGTTCATGTCGCCAAAGAGAATGGGCTTCGCGGCGGAGCCCAGCACCGGGACAAACGGCGAGGTGTACACCGGGCGGTTCAGGATGGTATCGGGCGTACCGGCGGTCACAGAGGGCTGCCAGATGTAGTCGCCGCTCCCGTTCTTCAGCTTGCGCAGCGCCTTCACGGTGCTGTCGTTCATGATGAACACGGCACTGCGGCGGTAAGGCGCACGCAGAGAGTAGAACAGGTCCATCACATCATCGAAAGTGACGGCGGTCGCGCTGCCGGTGGTGATGCCGACCTGCGCACCATCCTTGTCATTCAGGATGCCGGTGGGCTTGCCCGCGCCATCGCCGACGAAGAACGCTTCCTCCTCGGCAGAGCCGATGCGGCGGGCGAACTCCTTAGCGATATAGGACGGCACATCGAACACGGAGTCGTGGAGCAGCTCGTCCGACACCTTGATGGTCGTGGCCAGCTTGAACGCGCTGATGGAAATCTGGCCGAAGGTGTCGTCGCTCTCGGGATAGGCGGCGTTCTCGTCAATCCAGGCCGCGGTGCCGTGAGAGCGGACCACGGGAATCTTGCGGTCGCCGGAGCTGGTGGAAATGACATGCGCCAGCTGACGGAAGATGTTCTGCTCCTGCAGCGCATCAATCAGCTGGCGCTCATATTCATCGGGAACCAGGTAGCCGCCGTGGTCGTCCTCACCGATCTTCAGCACGTTGTAGACCTCGTGCGGCACGGACTTGTCGCGCATCGCGTGCCAGAAGGCGTTCTTGTACTCATCGGACGCGGAGCCGGTCTTGCGGGGCTTATCCTCGGGAGAGAGAGGCTTGTCCACCAGCGGGCGGCTGGTCGGGCGGTCGAATTCCAGGTCAAGGGCCTCCTGACGCTCCAGTCGCTCGATTTCCTTGCCCATCCGGACAACATCGGCCTCCATCTTCTCATAGGTGGCGGTGTCCTCGGCGGACAGGGTACCATTGGCATCCTTGCGGGACTCCACAAACGCCTTGGTGGCATCCCACAGCTTCGCGCGCTTTTCGCGCATGGAAAGAATCTCGTTCATACGATAACCTCCTCAGTAGGTGTATTTCAGGCGATCCAGCCTGCCCTGCAGGTCGGATGCGCTGGTACGGAGTTCAGTGGGAACCGCCTGCGGGGCTTCATTTCGCACAGAGCGGAGCATGGGCTTGTGCCTGTCCACCCAGCTCTGGTACTTTGCTTTCGCGTCCTCGGGATCAACCCGATGCTCAAAGGCGGCATTGGTGACACCGGCGGCAGGCTCCGTCATGACAGCGTCGATGAAGCCCTCCTGCAGGGCGGCGTTTGCGTCCATCCATGTGGTCGCACGCATCATGGCGGCCACATCGTCCCGGCTGTGCCAGGTACGCTGGCAGTACATGTTGATGATGCTGTTTTTGCAGGCCCGGAGAATACCCATCGCCTGCTCAAGATCGGCTTCATTGCCATAGGCACCCATGATGGGGTCATGGCACATGAACAGACTGCCGGGCGTCATTTCCAGGCGATTGGCGGCCATCGCCAGAACGGTTGCCGCGGAGGCGGCGGTGCCGGAAACGATGATGTGGACATTGCCCGGATATGCCTTCAGCTCGTCATACATCTGCGTCGCCGCGTTGCAGGAGCCGCCATAGCTGTTCAGAATGATGCGCACATCCTCACCGGGCTGTGCGTCCTTAGGATACAGCTCATCGTGGAGACTGGCCGGGGTGATCTCATCACCGTACCAAATTTCATCGTCGATGTAGCCGTTCAGGTGAATCTCTCTCAAGCGGAATCATCCTCCTTTTGTTCCTGGGGCTGGTCTGTCTGCGTCGGTTCTCCGGCAGCAGGGTCAACAGCCGTGACTGCCTTGACCACCTGTGCCAGACCGCACACGTTGACCGGAATCATGTTGCCGTTGACCAGATACACATTGCCGCCATCCTCATCGGAGAGAGGGTTCAGATTCTCCAGCTCACGGATATCATTTGCGCTCATCCATCCGTTCTGGCGGGCAATGGCATAGCCTTCCATACGGCTCTTGTAGTCGCCGCGCATGAGTCCGTCCAGATTGAACTGTACATAGAAACGGCCCTTCTCACTGTCTGCGAAGAGGGCACGGTTCATGGCCTGTTCGATGCGTACCAGCCAGGGACGTATCGTGTGTACGGCAAAGCTGATGGACTGATGTTCAATATTGGAGAAGGTAGCCCGATCCAGATCGCCGATCATATGGGGCGGTACCCGGAAGATGCGGCAGATTTCATTGACCTGAAACTTGCGCGTTTCCAGGAACTGTGCCTCATTATTGGGCATGGTCAGCGGCTCAAAGTGCATGTTTTCTTCGAGCACAGCCACCTTACCCGCGTTTGC
>CAMBWJ010000278.1 GCA_945871545.1 uncultured Clostridia bacterium
CTGTTGATGATGTTGATCAGAGCGGTCTGCAGCGCGCTGATGAACTCAGGATTGTAGATATCCTCCTTGGCGGTGGTCACGGCAACGGTATCGTTGTAGATGCCCTGGGTGACGCCGATGACGTTCATCTCGTTCCAGATGCTGTCCTCGCGGCCCATGCCAGCCTTGCCGGTCTCGTCGGCCTGATCGGTGGGCAGGTTCCAGGCGGCTTCGTAGTCGCGGCGGCCGTCTGCATAGCAGCAGATGATGTCAACCTGCTCGGCGGCAGCCTATGCAAAGGCGTCGGCATAGCCCAGCTGGACGACGTTGCTCAGGTCGGAGACCTTCTTGCCGTCGTAGTTCTCCATCAGCCACATGGTGGGATAGATGTAACCGGCGGAGGAGGAGGTGTTGGCGACGGCCCAGGTGGCGGCGTTCAGCTCGTCCCAGGTCAGGGTTTCGCCGGCGTTCACCTTGGCAGCCAGCTCGCGGCCGTACACGGAGGGAGTGGCGTAGATCAGAGAGCGATAGAAGGTCACCTGCTCGTCGGTGGGCAGGGTCTTGTTTGCATCGCCGTTCCAGGTGGTGGGATCCTCGCTGTCGTTGGACAGGCCCGCGCGGGTTGCGGTCAGGATGACGTCCACTTCCTGATTCTGGCTGTAAATGGCGTAGGTGCCGCCCGGCAGCCAGCCGACGTCGATGGAGCCGGCGCACATGGCTTCGCCAGTGGCCTCGTAGCTGGTGCCGACAGAGATCTCAACCTCGCCGATCTCGTAGCCGAGATTGGCCATCTCGGCCTGAACCAGCTCAGGCAGGTTTGCGGTGCCGGTGATGATGACGTCGGCGTCCTTGGAGGGAACGAACTGGAAGGTCAGCTTGTCCATCTTGACGGTCTCTGCCATCGCGGTGCAGCCCAGAACCATCAGGACTGCCAGAAGAAGGGCCATGAACTTTTTCATTGTAGCATTCTCCTTTTCGGGTCGTGATTGTGATACACAGTACCATATTCCATTATACCCCAAAAATTGAAGTTTTCAACAAATTGTACTCTTTTTTTACCTTGGTTTGATTTGTTTTTTCTGTGTCAGGGCCGAATCTTGGCTCCTGCTGCCCGTTTGATAGGGGAAGATCCAATGTACGCCTTGTGCGTGTCCTTCACGGAGGCCAAGGAGAAGATCCACATCAGTGCACCGAAGGTGTCGTTGATCTGGGACTTGATCTTCCCTGCGCAGCTGTTGACAAACTCCTGAAATCGGGCGGCAGGGATGGTCATGAGCGGATGCAGACAGAAAATGCAGTTGAAAGAATATGCTTCAGAAGTACGTCGCAAAGTGTTGTGGGCCGGTCTCTTCAGAACTGAAGGAGATGCTGCGCAAGGCGACTGTCAACATGGAGAAGGCCTTTGCCAGACATTCTGAACCGAAAAGTGAATGAGCGCATACAGAAATCGCCGCGAATCGGGAAATGGAATCCCCGGTTCGCGGCTGCTGGTGTGGCAAAGGATGCTGCGCTAGGCCAGGCGTTTGCAGGCATCGCGCAGCGCATGCAGCGTATTGCAGGAGAGCATCGTGCACACGGAAGCCACGGACTGGGTGCTGCGCAGGTAGGGCCAGCGGCTCTCCGGGATCGGGTTCAGGAAGATGAGCTGGCCGGCCATGCGCTTTGCCTCCAGCAGAGCGCGGATCGCACGGGGCTGGTCGATGGTCTTGGTGTCCGAGAGGATCAGCAGCGTGGTGGCCGCGCCCAGCGGAGCGGGCTTCAATGTGCACAGCGCCTCCAGCGCCGCGCCCAGGTTGGTTCCCTTGCCGTACACGCCCGATTCGCGCACATAGCTGCGGAAGCGATCCATGTTCTGCAGGCTGAAGGGGTCGGCCTCGATCATCTCCTCGGAGAAGAGAAAGCAGCGGGAGCTGTCGGACACGCTGTTGAGGGACTGCATGAAGCGCAGCACGAATTCGGAGAACTGAAGCATGGAGCCGGACACGTCGCAGAGCAGCACGAGATTGCGCCTGCGCTGCCGCCGCCTGCGATAGCGCAGGTGATAGAGGCTGCCGCCCGTCTCCAGGCCACGGCGGATGGTGCGGCGGAAGTCCAGCGCCCCGGAGAGCGCGTTTCTGCGCCGCTTTGCGCTGAGCTCGCCGTTGATCTGCTGGGCGATCCGCCGGATCAACTCGATGGCCCGGGGAATCTCCGCATCCTGAAAGCTGGAGACGTCCCGGAACATCAGCCCCGCGTCGGGATCCAGCTCCTCGCAGCCCAGCGCCGCGTCCTCCATCATCATCTGCTGCTCCATGATCGACCGGGCAAACACCGAATGGATGAAATTGTTGTACAGATCGGGATTGCGCTCGGCGCTCTCCCGATAGCGCTCCATGAAGGCGCGCAGCCCCGCACGGGCCTCCTCGGACATGGCCGCGTAGACCTCCCGCTGCTCATGACTCAGATCCAGCGGCCTTCCGTTGAGCTGCAGATCCTGCTCGGCCTCCCGCCGGCCCTGTTCCAGCTCCGCTTCCCGGCGGGCGTGCTCCATGGCCTGACGGCGCATGGCCTCCTCGGGGAGAAAGAAGCCGTCGAAGGTGCGGTCGAAGATTCGCTGCTCCTCCCGGGACTTGGCGTACACCGTTCGCAGCGCCGTCTTGACCCGGTCGCGATCCTCAAACCCCAGAAAGAGCAGGATGCGGCACGCGTCGGCGGTCTCCGCGGTTCCCACCGCCAGGCCCTCCAACCGCAGCATGCGGGAAAAGGCGCTCAGCTTGATCAGGTAGACCTCGGGATCAAGCATGGCAATGTCCCCCGCAGCCGCAGGCGTGTCCGTCCGAACCGCAGGCATGTTCGTCGGAAGCCGATTCCACCGAAACAGACTGGATCAGGCGAACGTCCTCGGGATTCTTGAGCACGAAGCCCGCCGTCTGGCGCAGCGCGTCCGGCGTGAGCTCCCGCACGCCCAGCGCATCCAGCGCCGCCGCCCAGTCCAGCGTCTCGGCGATGGAGGGCTTTTTCAAGATGGCCTCGTTGTCCCGCAGCTTCTTTACCGCAAGGGCCACCTGTACGCAGAGACGGTCGTCCACATGCGGCAGCTTCGCCCGCAGTATGGCCAGTTCCTTCTCCAGATCGGGATATTCGATGTAGAGATACGCGCAGCGGCGGCGCAGCGCCTCGGAGAGCGGCCGCGCACGGTTGGAGGTCAGCACCACAAAGGGGATGGAGCGCGCGCGGATCGTGCCCACCTCCGGGATGGACACCTGCATCTCGGACAGCAGCTCCAGCAGAAACGCCTCGAACTCCTCGTCCGCCTTGTCGATCTCGTCGATCAGCAGAACCACGCTCTCCTCTGCGCGTATGGATTTGAGCAGCGGACGCTCCAGCAGATATTCGTCGCTGAAGAGGTCGCGCGTCAGCTCGTCCCTGCTCAGCGCGCCCGCATTGATCTGGATGCTGAGCAGCTGCTTCTGATAGTTCCACTCGTAGAGCGCCTTGCCCTCGTCCAGTCCCTCGTAGCACTGCAGGCGCACCAGCTCCCGACCCAGCGCGTGGGCCATCACCTTGGCCACCTCCGTCTTGCCAACGCCCGCAGCGCCCTCGATCAGCAGCGGTCGCCCCAGCTGAAGCGCCACGGTCAGCACCGTGGCAAGGGTATCGTCGTAAATGTAGTGCACCTCGTCCATTTTTGCCTTGAGCTGTTCCAGATTCATATTTCTGCACCTTTTC
>CAMBWJ010000279.1 GCA_945871545.1 uncultured Clostridia bacterium
GGCCGAGGGCACCAGCATGATGAAGGCGCAGAGCTTTTCCGCGACGCCCATGCCCGCCGAGGCGATCAGCCCCAGGCCGTTCACGATGGAGAGCAGCACCAGGAAGGAGATGCTCACCAGCAGATCCTGCAGCGCGATGGGCGCGCCCAGCAGCAGCGTGCGCCGCAGCACCTCCCTGTGCGGGCGGATGTTCTCCCGACCGAAGGCGAAGGGCAGGCCCCTTTTTCGGATCACCAGCAGGCAGAGCACCACGCTCACGCCCTGTGCCAGCACCGTGGCCAGCGCCGCGCCCGACGCCGCCATGTGGAACACCGCCACGAACAATAGGTCTCCCAGCACGTTCACCACGCAGGCGATGATCACCGCCAGCAGCGGCGTGCGGGAATCCCCCATGCCGCGAAACACGCTGCCCAGCACGTTGTAGGCCACGATGAACAGCGATCCTCCCGCGCAGATCGACACGTACTGCACCGTCTGAGCAAAGGCCTCCTCGGGGGCCTGCATCAGCGCGCACAGTCCCCTCGCGGACAGGGGCACCGCAAGCGTCAGCAGCGCGCCCAGAAAGGCAAACAGGCAGATCGCACCGCCGATGATGTCCCCGGCGCGCTTGCTCGACCCCGCGCCGAAGCTCTGGCCCAGCAGCACCGTGGTGCCCATGGACAGGCCCGTGATGACCGTGGTGATGGTGTGCATCAGCTGGCTGCCCGTGGAGACCGCCGATACGCCCGCCGGTGTGCCGAACTGGCCCACCACCAGCAGATCCACCGCGCCATACATCGCCTGCAGGATCAGTGCACCCAGCACCGGCAGCGCAAAGCGCATCAGCGGCGCGAGGATGCTCCCCTGGGTAAAGCCCGATTTCTTTTGCATGGTTCCGCTCTCCAAATCATTTGGTATATGTCCATCGGGGTTGTCGCACGAAAAAAGCCGGATAACACAACGGGCGTCTCAACCCGTCATCTTATCCGGCAGTCACTTCTATCGAGCCTTGCCCTCCGATGAACGCATTCATTTTAGCAGAAGCAATGTAAAGAATCAAGCCTCCTCCAGCAGCTTATCCAGCGCATATGCGATGCCGTCCTCGTTGTTGCTCAGCGTCACCAAATCCGCCGCGGCCTTCACCGCAGGATCGGCGTTGCCCATGGCCACACCCACGCCCGCCGCGCGCAGCATGGGAATGTCGTTCTCCGCGTCTCCGAAGGCCACGACCTCCTCCGGCTGCATCTGAAGCGCGCGGCAGATGTCCAGGATGCCCTGGCCCTTGTTGATCGCGCGCGGAATCACCTCCAGATAGAAGGCCGCCGTCTGCACCACGGTCAGATCGTCCGGCAGCAGAGATGCAATCTCCCTCTGCACCTCCGCAATCTGCGCGGGATCCACCGACATCAGGATCTTCACCGGCGCGAAGTGCAGGAAGTCCGCAAGGTTTGCAACCTCGTCGCAGATCATGCCGTTGTTGCGGCACTCGTAGTCCACCTTGTAGCCCTCGCGGTCAGTGACGTAGAACTGCCTTCCATCGTCCAGAATCGGCGTGACCGGCAGCTTCTCCAGCGCCCGCAGCACCTCCCGCGCAGCCTCCATGGGCATACTGGTCTCAAACAGCGTCTCTCCGCTGGCCGCGTCCACGATGCGCCCGCCGTTGTAGGACATCAGCACGCCCCGATGCTCCTGCATGCGCAGCGCGTCCCGCTCCTTGTACAGCCCCGGCGAGGGCCGTGCCGAGGCCAGCGCCAGCCGGATTCCCGCTTCCTGCGCCGCCATCAGCGCGTCGCGGGTGCGGGGCGTGATCCGCTTCTCATCGTTGTTCAGCGTGCCGTCCAGATCCATGGCGATCAGCCTGTACTTCATGTTTCTTCCTCCGCATCCTATGTATGTACAGATCATAGCAGAGCCCGCGCCCCGCGTCAAGCGCCCCGGACGCGATTTTTGCCGCGATTCTTGAAGCCCGGCCACATTTGTTGTATAATTGTGCGCAGATTAAGGGCACAATGGAGGAAGTATGAACCGCTTCTGTGAAAAGATCTATCTGGAAATGACGCCGCCCACCGAGGACGACAATCGCAGCGACCGCCAGCGCCTGCTGGAAGCCCTGTCTGTGCAGGGCTACGCCAACGCACACATGCCCCTGACCGCGCTGCAAAAGCTGCATGCGGCCTGTATGGCGGGTGAATACCACGTCACGGCGGCGCTGGTCTGCCGGGAGCAGGGCTGGGAGATCGCATCGATCGAACCCGGCGACACCCGCAAGAATCACTACGGACTCGCTGCCGACTACGGCTCCACCACCATCGTGATGCAGCTGGTGGACATGAACAGCGGTGAAGTGCTGGCCCAGGCCAGCGAAGCCAACGGCCAGGGAATCTACGGCTCGGACATCCTGACCCGCATCACCTACACGCTTCAGAGCGATGAGCACATGGAGGACATGCAGCGCGCGACGGTGGAGAGCTTCAACCGCCTGCTGGACCGGCTCACGGAGGAATCGGGCATACCGGCCCGGAGCTGCCCCGCGCTGATCGTCTCCGGCAACACCACAATGATCCACTTTCTGCTGAAGCTCAACGCCTGGACGGTGTTCGCCTCGCCCTTCGCACCGGTGAGCATCGATCCCGGCTGGTTTTGGGGATCGGAGCTGGGCATGGACTTCCCGGGGCTGATCTACATCATCCCCTCTGCATCGAACTACATCGGCGGCGACATCGTCAGTGGCCTGCTGGTGCTGAATCTGCACAAGCAGGAGGAGATCGGCCTGTTCTTCGACATCGGCACCAACGGCGAGCTGGTGATCGGAAACCGCGACTGGCTGCTGGCGGGCGCGGGTGCGGCTGGCCCTGCGCTGGAGGGCTACATCAGCCGCTTCGGCATGCGGGCACAGGACGGCGCAATCGATTCGGTGCGCATCGACGGCCCTGAACTGCGCTTCACAACCATCGGCAATCAGCCACCCATTGGCATCTGCGGCTCGGGCATCATCGATCTGCTGGCCCAGATGCGCTTAAGCGGCTGGATCGACATCTCAGGCGAATTCCAGCCGAAGGCCTCGCCGCGCATCGTTTACCTCGAGGATGAGGAGCAGTACGCGGCGGTGTACGCCACGGCGGAGGAATCCGCTGCCGGCAGCGCGCTGTACTTCTCCCAGACGGACATCCGGCAGTATCTGGAGACCAAGGCCGCGGCCCACACCATGGTGGACTGTCTGCTGGAGTCCGTGGGCTGCGATGTAAATGACATCGGCCATTTCTATCTCTCCGGGGCCTTCGGCGCGCACTCCGACCTGGAGTCCGCGATCACGCTGGGCATCTTCCCCGACCTGCCCCGGGAGCGCTTCCAGTGCATCCGCAATTCCTCGCTGGACGGTGCGCGCTCTCTGCTGCTGGATCGCACGCGCTTCGAGGACGTCCGCTACTTCCGGGAGAAGCTGTACTGCGTGCAGTTCGCGTCCATGCCGGACTTCACCGTGCGCATGCACGCCGCAAAGTTCATCCCTCACACCGACATGCGGCTGTACCCCAGTGTTCAACACGAATTGGAAGAGAGGGGCTTCTGAACCTCCGCCGGGCGCATCCCCTGCGTATGCCCCGGCGATTTTTGCGCAGAATAGAACCGAAGCGCCGCCGTCGGGCAACACATGCGGCTGCGCACGGGAGGCGAAAGCATGGCAAGTCTTTCTCTTCGACAT